>CAZTQR010000037.1:27574-30545 GCA_964615795.1 uncultured Ignavibacteriaceae bacterium | reverse complement strand
ATCGCCACAAGCGGCCTCTTCGGATCCTTTATGGCAGCAGTCAGATATCTGATCTCCTTTTCGATCAGATAACCCGCCGCATTGTCCCTGATAAACTTCGTTACGCCCTCGGTTGAGGCGTGCGCCCTGTGCGCTGTACCGAATGCATCATTCACATAAACATCTCCGAGCGCTGCCAGTTTCTTTGCAAACTCCGGATCGTTCTTTTCTTCTTCCTTATAAAATCTGAGATTCTCAAGAAGCAGAATGTCGCCTTCGTTCATCGTCTCATTTACGATCTTAAGATTGTCTTCGCTTATGCAGTCATCGGAAAACAGTACCGGCTTGTCAAGCGCCTTTGTGAGATGCCTGGCTACCGGTTCAAGACTGTACTTTGGATTCTTCTCACCTTTCGGCCTGCCGAGATGACTCATCAAAATACATTTACCTCCGTTCGATATGATGGACTTTATCGTCGGGAGAGATTCCATGATCCGTTTGTCATCCGTTATGATCCCGTCTGAATCTATCGGAACATTGAAGTCAACTCTTACAAGAACCTTCTTACCCTTGATCTTACCGCTGTCAATGAGATCCTGCAGTGATAATTTTCCCATTATGTAGTTTGATTATTTTTTTAAGCACAAAAATAAACTTTTGGATGAATGTATTGAACTCAAATAAAAAGCCCCCCGGTTCTGCACCGGAGGGCTTTAAGTTCTGAAGCTTATGCGTATTTTACTTGACGAGCATCATCTTTTTGGTTTCAACGAAACCGCCTGATACTATCCTGTAGAAGTACGCACCACTTGGCAGGTTCGCCGCATTGAAGCCTACGAGGTAACTGCCTGCGTTCTTGAATTCATTTACCAGTACTGCTACTTCCTTTCCTGACATGTCATACACCTTCAGTGTTACATCGCCTGCCTTCGGCAGTGCAAAGGTGATGTTTGTTGTCGGGTTGAAAGGATTCGGGTAGTTCTGCTTCAGCAGGTATGATGACGGAACCTCACTGCTTGTGGTTGTTACGCCTACAAGTGTTCCGGTCATCTTTGCAATTACTCCCGCATTGCCTACTGCCCAGCCGTTCGGGCATCCGCTTCCTACTACTGCGAAATCTATATCCTGGAATACTGCTGTGCCGGATACAAATGCGTTCGTCCAGCTTGCGGCTCCGTTGGTTGACCTGTAAACAGTGTTGCCGCTTCTGATCGCCCACCAGTCTGAGCCGTTGCCTTCGATTCCGTTAAGGTTGCCGGCTGTGCCCGGAGCTGTTACTGATGAATAGCTCGTGCCGCCGTTGGTGGAAAGAACCATTGCCGTTCCGCCTGCAAGACCTGTGGTTGCATTGTTGTAATGAACTCCGTATGTGTTCACTGTTCCTGTGGTTGCACCGCTTGTCCACGTAAGGCCAAGGTCGGTTGACCTGTAAACCCTTGTGTTGTTGGTGCCGAACCACATGTTTGTGCCGACGATCTGGAATGAATTGTTCCAGCCTGCTTCAGTTCCTACCTGTGCCGGCTCTGTTGCCATTCTTGCCCAGGTATTGCCGCCGTCGGTAGTCTTCAGTACTGTCCACTTGCCGCCAACAGGATCTCCGAGCGCATAGCCTTCTGATGTGCTTACCATCTGTATAGCGTCTATAAAGCCGCCTGCAAGCGTGTATACCTGTGTCCAGGTTGTACCGCCGTTGGTGGTCTTATAGATGAACGTTGCGCTTGGTGACGTGGTGCAAAGTGCATCGTTGGCGCTCCATGCATAAATGTTGTAAACATCACCGGTGATTCCTGTGCCTGTGGCTGCTGTCCATGATGTTCCGCCGTTGGTTGTCCTTACTACCGTCGGGCCTACGCCTGCCGCCCAGCCGATCTGATCTGATACCGCTGATACCGTCAAAAGCTGATTCGGTGTGCCTGAGGTTTGAGTTGACCAGTTGTAGTTACAGCTCGTTGAACCGCCGCCACCGCCTGTACCGGCAACTGTAAGCAGATCAACTCCGATGAAGTCGCTGTTTGCTCCGGTAGGGCCGCCGTTTACTACTTTGTATCTGACTGCAAACCTTGCATTGGAGCCGGCTGCCGGCGTGAGAAAGAAGTTTCTTGTCCAGCCCGCAATACTTACTTTGAATTTTCCAAGTGTAACCCATGAAGCAGCTTCAGGAACTGAATCTCCGACTGCAGAATAAGATACTGTGATCGAATCCGGGAAAGTGCTGCCGTCAGGAGACCTTGACCAGAATGAAATAGTGTCGCCTGTACCTACACCCATTCTTGGGGTTACAAGCCAGCTGTCTATGTTGTTTGTTCCTGTTACAATATTGTAGTTGGCAGCCACATAACCTGTGGTGGGGCCTTCGTATGCCGGGAACACAACATCATTTCCCTGGAACCATGTTGCGGTAACTCCTTGCGGGCCGCCGCCTCTGTACCAAACTTTGTAACCTCTTGCCTTCAGAGCCGTAGTATCATTGGCAGAGTTGAAGTTATCCTGGAAAATTATTGCCGGATTGTCTGTCTCCTGCAATGTGATTGGCGGAACTGAAGATGATCCGCGGGTCTTTGAGCCGGTTGGATTGTCACCGACGTTGAATCCGAGGAACACGCCCAATGCAATAATACCAAGCACCATTGAAACTGTAATTCTCGATCTCATCTGGTTTACCTTTCTGTTTGAATTGTTAAGAAATTAGAATCGTCTCTAACGGCAATCACTTCACCAATAAAGTAAAGCAGTTGACAGTGATGGAGGCCTTTAGAATTTTAATCAAAATATTGTTTTGAATTAACACTTTCAAGTTGCGAATATAGACAAAAAGCCCGGAATCTGCATTCCGGGCTCTTCGTTTGAATAAGCGAAAGCGCTTCTTACTTGACGAGCAACATCTTTTTGGTTTCGATGAAGCCGCCTGATACTATCCTGTAGAAGTACGCGCCACTCGGCAGGTTCGCCGCATTGAAGCCTACGAGGTAACTGCCTGCGTTCTTGAATTCAT
>CAZTQR010000037.1:0-27474 GCA_964615795.1 uncultured Ignavibacteriaceae bacterium | reverse complement strand
CTACCGTCGGGCCTACGCCTGCCGCCCAGCCGATCTGATCTGATACCGCTGATACGGTCAAAAGCTGATTCGGTGTGCCTGAGGTTTGAGTTGACCAGTTGTATGTGCAACTTCCACCACCGCCGCCGATGTCCTTAAGCTTATATCCGCATGTTGCCTGGTTCTGATAGTTAAGTGCAAGTATGAGCTTGTTGTCCTGTACAAATACTTCCGCGCCGCCGGCTATTCCCACGCTGGCCGCAGTTGTGTTGAACAGATATGTCTTCACTGAAAGGCCTGTGCCAAGATAGATCTTGTCAAGCTGGTTCTGAAGTCCGCCTGTTACCTGGCTCCATACCCAAAGGAATGCAGAGTCGGGTGAGGATGTGCTGTCAAAGCCCATTCCGTACTTTCCTGCAAGCGTGTTGGTGATCGTTCTGATTATCGTTCCGTTCGTATCGCGGCATACTATGTTGTCGCTGAAGTTCGAGCTCCAGAATCCCTTTCTGTTCGGATCCCATGTTACTGCTCTGTATGCTGCGCCTGTGTGTGTGAATGTTGCGAGCCTTGTTCCGAGCGAGTCCATTTTGTAGAGCGCCGTGCTTGCTGAACCTCCCCAGAGATAGAGCCTGCCTGATCCGTCAGGTGCCACGGTCATGTCCCTGATCGCTCCGGCACCGCCGTTATAACCGGAAATAGAGTCGGCAAGTGTGCCCGGACCGCCGCCGGGTCCGTTTGCGTTGTATCTGTAAAGCACGGCATTGTTCCATCTGTTAAGATAGTACTTGCCGTTGAAATAAGTCGCACCGACCGTTCCGCCGTTCACTCCGCCTATTGCAGAGTAATTCCAGTTGAACTGCGTGGCATAGGGAAATCCCGCAGGAGGAATTGTGTCGAGCTGAAGCGAAAGAGTCTTTGAGTTTTCGGTGAGTGAAGGCGCCATGTCGTTGTTCGGATTGTCCTGTACAGAGTATCCGAACATGAGAAATGATGCCATGACTACCGGCACTGCAAAAAGCAGTAGTTTTGATCTCATTGTAGTGTTGTTTTGAAGTTTAAGAAATTGGTTGAGACCTGAAAGAAACGAAAGATCTTTTTGAAACTTTGATTTAACTTATTGATATTAAGAAGGATTGTCAATTAACAAAAACTTAACAGGGCATAAAAAAAGATCCGGCAATATATATTGCCGGATCTCAAATATTCGAAGTTCCTGAACTTACTTCACAAGGAACATCTTCTTTGTTTCAACAAAATTACCCGATTGCAGTCGATAGAAGTAAACACCGCTCGAGAGGTTTCCTGCATAGAACTTAAAGTCGTAAGTTCCCGCATTCTTTACCTCATTTACGAGATTAGCAACTTCCCTTCCGGAGATATCAAACACCTTCAGCGTTACAAGTCCGGATTTCGGAATTGTATAGTTGATTACGGTTGAAGGATTGAACGGATTCGGGTAGTTCTGCGAAAGCTTGTAGCCTTCGATCAATCCTGAATTGTTCGAGACGCTCGTTTGCGGTCCGTATGTGATCGTCACGCTCCATGATCTGACGCTTCCGGTGTCTCCTGCAGCGTTATCTGATACCCGCAGAATATATGCACCGTTTGGATCAGTATTGTTGAATACTCCAAGCGGTGACTTTGGTGTGAAGTTTCCGGTTGAGTTTGCCGGGAGCCCTGTGTTGCATGTGGTAGGCGTCATGTTCTGGACAGATATGACTCCGGTAGTATCAATTAGTCTGGTTCCTATCAGATTATCACAACTGTTCCCGAAACCGGTTCCCGTCCATCCGATCCTGCTGATGACAGTATCAACCGTGGTTGATTTTGTTACCCAGAACCTAAGGTCGCCAATCCAGGTGTGGATCACAGAGTCCATTGTGACTGTGATCTTGTTGATCACGTTTCCTGCAGGAATACCGCTTACATTGATAGTGTCAACTGCTGGATTTGTATTCGTACCATTCTCAGGAATTACAGTGTACTTGCTCTTTCTGAATGTCATTGTGCCTCCGGTTCCGCCGCCGCCGATGTCCTTAAGCTTATATCCGCATGTGGCCTGGTTCTGATAGTTCAGTGCAAGTATAAGCTTGTTGTCCTGTACAAATACTTCCGCGCCGCCGGCTATTCCCACGCTGGCCGCAGTTGTGTTGAACAGATATGTCTTCACTGAAAGGCCTGTGCCAAGATAGATCTTGTCAAGCTGGTTCTGAAGTCCGCCTGTTACCTGGCTCCATACCCAAAGGAATGCAGAGTCGGGTGAGGATGTGCTGTCAAAGCCCATTCCGTACTTTCCTGCAAGCGTGTTGGTGATCGTTCTGATTATCGTTCCGTTCGTATCGCGGCATACTATGTTGTCGCTGAAGTTCGAGCTCCAGAATCCCTTTCTGTTCGGATCCCATGTTACTGCTCTGTATGCTGCGCCTGTGTGTGTGAATGTTGCGAGCCTTGTTCCGAGCGAGTCCATTTTGTAGAGCGCCGTGCTTGCTGAACCTCCCCAGAGATAGAGCCTGCCTGATCCGTCAGGTGCCACGGTCATGTCCCTGATCGCTCCGGCACCGCCGTTATAACCGGAAATAGAGTCGGCAAGTGTGCCCGGACCGCCGCCGGGTCCGTTTGCGTTGTATCTGTAAAGCACGGCATTGTTCCATCTGTTAAGATAGTACTTGCCGTTGAAATAAGTCGCACCGACCGTTCCGCCGTTCACTCCGCCTATTGCAGAGTAATTCCAGTTGAACTGCGTGGCATAGGGAAATCCCGCAGGAGGAATTGTGTCGAGCTGAAGCGAAAGAGTCTTTGAGTTTTCGGTGAGTGAAGGCGCCATGTCGTTGTTCGGATTGTCCTGAACTGAATATCCGAACAAGAACAATGACACCAATACCACGGGCAGAACATAAAGCAGTAGTCTTGACCTCATTTTTGTCTCCCTTGTTTATGTTTTCAGATTAGTTGTATTTGAATGCGGTGAAGTTATTTATATTAAGAGTGATTGTCAATAAATAAAAAGTCAGATCTCATTTTTTGCATGAGGATTCAGTTGTCGCAAAGAAAAACGCTGAAGGAAACCCACGGTTGCATTGTTCAGAATGCCGTAATGTACAGGAATTAAAATACAAATAACTCTTGGTCCTTCAGACCTTTAAGCTTCTTAATCCCAGGTTTGGACATTTGCAGACTCATTTCCGGTTTGTAAATTGAAACTGTTTCATCAATGATTTATCTTGCAATAAATATTCGATTCAACTCCCTTGATAAGAACATCTCTCTTAATCTCTTCATTGCTGATATTATTCTTGCTTTCATCTTGCGGAAAGAAGGAAGAACAGGTCTATGTACCTCCCACTCCGGAAGTCAGAAAGGACCCTGAACAGGAAAGACTTGAGAGAGAGGAGTTTGAGAGACTTAAGAGGCTTGAGCAGGGCGATACATCATCCGTAAATGACACTTCCTCCGCTTTGACAAGTACAGATTCCGCAAATGTCAAGGACACTGCTTCTTCAAGATCAGTAAAGAAGGAGAAGAAGGAACTGGTTCAGAAAGAAAAAGAACTGAACAGAAGGCTTGATAATCCCAAGACCGCAGTCACTGACTACATAGAATACCTTCAAAGAGCCATCTCCGGCGGCGGGGATTTTGAACAGAACATTAAGAAGGCGGATGAGCAATGGGAGAAGAGCAATGTAGGGAGGTTCAAGAGAAACTATAAGGACACTAAGAAAATAGTGGTGCTCGAGGAACCCAAAGTGGTCTCACAGAAGGGTGACGAAGCAGTAGTGGAGGTGAAGATCAGCAAACGTGACCTTAAAGACGGCAAGGAAGTTGAAACCAACATGACTGTTAAATACATACTAACGGCTGACAGCAAAGGCAAATGGAAAATTCGCGATAATAAAGTAACCACAAACAAATAAGAAGAATAACAGAATGAGCATACTCGTAAACAAGAAATCAAGAGTGGTGGTGCAGGGAATCACCGGATCTGAGGGGACTTTCCATACCAACCAGATGATTGAATATGGCACGAACGTAGTTGCCGGTGTAACTCCGGGAAAGGGAGGAACAAAATTCAACAAGAAAATACCCGTCTTTAATACGGTCAAGGAAGCTGTGAAGAATACCAAAGCAGACACGTCCGTCATTTTTGTTCCGGCTCAGTTTGCGGCAGATGCGATAATCGAGGCCGCAGATGCGGGAATCAAAGTGATTGTATGCATAACCGAGGGAATACCGACCAAAGACATGATAAGAGCTTATGAATTCGTGAAGAATAAGAACACGGAAGGCCACAGCGTTCGTTTCATCGGACCCAACTGCCCTGGCATCATTACACCGGGAGAATGCAAGATCGGAATTATGCCGGGATTCATTCATAAGAAAGGCAGTGTCGGAGTGATCTCAAGAAGCGGCACGCTCACTTATGAAGCAGTGTGGCAGTTGACCAACCTCGGAATCGGGCAATCAACATGCATAGGCATCGGAGGAGATCCGGTTATCGGAACAAGGTTCATTGATGCAGTAAAGCTGTTCAATGAGGATAAGGATACGAAGGCAATACTGATGATCGGTGAGATCGGCGGAAATGCGGAAGAAGAAGCGGCGGAGTTCATTAAGAAAAATGTGAAGAAGCCCGTGATCGGATTCATTGCAGGCAAAACGGCGCCTCCGGGAAGAAGAATGGGTCACGCAGGAGCAATTATCTCCGGCGGAAAAGGCACAGCAGATGAGAAGCTTAAGGTTATGAAACAGTGCGGAATCAGCATTGCAGAATCTCCTTCCGAGATAGGCAGGAAAGTTGCGCAGGCACTGAACATCAAGACTGCAAAACAGACAAATGCCAGGCCAAAAACGAAACCTGCGGCAGTTGCGAAAGCTGTAAAGAAGAAGTCAGCAAAATAGATTGCTGAAGATCAGGATAAATAATGCCAGGTTCTATGCCTATCACGGCGTACTTGAGTATGAGAAGCAGTACGGCAATACTTTTGAAGCCGACATCGAGATGACCTGCAGTCAGGGCCCCGGAATGTCAGATGAAATTGAAAGGACAGTGGATTATCTATCGGTGTATAAACTGGCAGGAAAGATCATGATGTCTTCAAAGTATAACCTTATTGAAACATTGACCGAAGAGATATGTGATTCGATTCTCTCTGCCTATCCTGCCGTTGAATCTGTAACAGTAAGCATAAGAAAGCCCAATGCGCCTTTGGGTGTCATTGATTCCGTTGAGATCATTAACAGGAAGGACAGACAATAGAATATGGCAAAGGTTTATCTCGGTTTCGGTTCAAACAAAGGCGACCGGCTTCAGTATGTGAAAAATGCGATCATCGAGATCGGCTCAATCAAGGACACTTCCGTAACAAAGATCTCGAAGGTTTACGAGACAAAACCCTGGGGCATCAGGGAGCAGGATGATTTTCTGAACTGCGTGGCTGAGATCACAACAGCACTCGAAGCGGAAGAACTTGCAACCTGCCTGAAAGTAGCGGAGAAGATCGTAGGGCGGACAGGAAGTTCAAAATGGTGCGAAAGGGAAATAGATATTGACCTGCTTTTTTACGGTGAAAGAATTGTCAATACGGAAAGCCTCAGGATTCCGCATGCCGAACTGGAGAACAGGAATTTTGTGCTTGTTCCTCTCAATGAGATCGCTCCTGATCTTGTCCATCCTGTCAGCGGAAAAAAGGTTTCTGAATTGCTTCAGGATTCCGGAGACGAACTTGGGGTAACCGAGTTTACGGAACTTGTTTTGGATGTGGAAATTCCCAGAATGACGCAGTCTCAATGAGTGAACAGAAGCGGATCCGTTACATTGCAATAGAAGGCGTCATTGGTGTGGGAAAGACATCCCTTGCACGTAAACTTGCGGACCGGCTTGGAGCAAAGCTGATACTTGAGAACTTCGAAGACAATCCTTTTCTTGAGAAGTTTTATAAAGACCCGCCGAGATATGCATTTCACACTCAGATGTACTTTCTCATGAGCCGGTACAAGCAATTACAGGACCTCAGGCAGTCAGATATGTTTCACGAATATACTGTTGCAGACTACATATTCGAAAAAGACAAGATCTTTGCATACCTTAATCTTCAGGATGATGAACTTAAGCTCTACGAAAAGATCGTATCACTGATAGAGAGGACAATCGTAGCTCCGGACCTGATCATTTACCTGCAGTCATCTCTCGAGCGGATACTGCAGAATATCAGCACCCGAGGAAGGGACATCGAACAAAGCATCCGGAAAGAATACCTTAAGGATCTTAACGAAGGTTACAATTACTTTTTCTTTCGCTACAAATCCACAAAGGTAATGATAGTGAACTCAACAGAAATAGATTTTGTGAATAACCAGAACGACTTTGAGCAACTTGTTGAACAGATCATGAAACCCGATCATTCCTCCATGGAATTCTATAACCCGGCAAAGTCGGGAACAAGCTGAAACTATGATTCGACTTTTAGCAATATTGCTGATCATATTTTTTGCCGTAACTTTCCTGGCGGCAGTTGTGAGAAAGGTTCTCAGGGCGTCCGGCCAGGGCTCCGCCGGCAACAGGAAGGACAATGACCGCGGGAAGAAGAACGGCGGCAGGATCGTAGATGCAAAATATGAAGAAATAAACTGAGTCCTGATGCTGAGCCATCTGTTCAATATGGCGGGCTCATCCAAACCTCCTGACCTATCCTGCCTTGATCCCTCCGGAGTCAGGAACATCCTGATAGTACGCCAGCACAATCAGCTCGGCGACATGCTGTGCTCCGTTCCGCTGTTTGCAGCGATCCGCAAGAAGTATCCTGAATCTCACATCACACTGGTTGCTTCTCCGATCAACTATGAGATCCTTTTCAGCGACATTAATCCGTTCATTGACAAAGTGATCACATACAGAAAGGCTACTATGAAAGAACTGGCCGAATTCTATTCAGAACTCAGGCATCATGAATATCAGATAGGGATCGTACCGTCCACAGTTTCAGTCTCCCGCACATCGCATTTCATAAATTACCTCTCCGGAGCAGTAGTAAGGGTCGGGGCAAAAAGTATAGACGGAAAAGAGAACAAAGTGGAATATCTGCTCAACGTCAAGAAGGATTTCAGCTGGGAGCCCCGCAAGCTTCATCAGATAGACAGAAATCTTGAAGTCGGGGCATTGATAGGATGCACACTTACAGCTGAGGAAGCCATGAATGTTCATTTACATCTTAGCAAGAGTGAGACGGATTTCGCACGCGATTTTGTCAGAGAAAATTTCGGAAACTCACACACACGCATTGTTTCGGTTCATCCCGGTGCGGGGAAAGCTCCCAACAGATGGAGTCCTTCCAACTTTGTGAAGCTTATGAAACTGATCAGCGAAAGAGTCAGTGCGGGATTTCTCATTACTTCGGGTAAGATTGACAAACCCGTTACCGATGAAGTGTGCGATGGCCTTAGAAGCGCGGGACTGAATTTCAGGGTGCTGGAGAACACACCCATAAGAAAAGTTGCGGCGGTCATAAAGGAAACAGATATTTACATTACTAACGACACGGGTACTATGCATGTGGCAGGGGGTGTTGACGCCAATGTTGTCTCTCTCTTCGGCCCGACAAACGGTTATGAATGGGCTCCGAGAGGGCCGGGAAAGATATGCATACAGTCACCTTCGGCAAACATAAATGATATAAGCGTGGAACAGGTTCTTGAGAGTTCACTTAATCTGCTTGAAACTGTTTCCGAAAAGGTATCCGACTAATTTGACAGACAGCAAATGAATGAACTTATAGCCGCAATTGACATAGGCACAAACTCATTTCACCTTGTGATTGCTCGCGTGGACAGCAAGGGAAGGTTCACCGAAATCGCGAGGGACAAGGAAGTTGTCAGACTTGGAAGCAGTTCAAACGATATGAAGTACTTGTCTCCCGAAGCGCTTGAAAGAGGGATCAGTACGCTGAAGAGATTTAAAATGATCTGCGATTCTTACAAAGCCGAGATCATTGCCGTGGCAACAAGCGCAACAAGGGAAGCTCTTAACAGGGATGAGTTCATCGAAAGGGCCCGAACGGAAACCGGAATAGAAATTAACATTGTATCCGGATATGAAGAAGCGAGGCTTATTTACCTTGGTGTACTGCAGTCGCTGAACATCTTCGGGAAGCGGATACTGCTCGTTGACATAGGAGGCGGAAGCACTGAGTTTCTCATCGGAGAAAAGGGCAAGGTGATATATGCAAACAGCACGAAGCTCGGGGCGGTAAGGCTTACCAGCAAATTTTTCGGAGACAAAAAAATCTCAAAGGGAAAGATCGCGGAAGCGGAGCAGTTTGTAAGAGGTGTTATCAATCCTGTGGTAAGGAATCTTGAGAGCATGGAGTTTGAACTTGCCGTCGGTTCTTCCGGCACGATCATGAATCTTGCTTCAATAGCCGGCGCCGGCAGTACGCTGAGCGACGACAATGACATTCACCTAAACGGTTATGTGATTTCAAGAAAGGATCTGATGAAGGCGGCCGGAAGTGTATATGCCGCCGAAACAATCTCCCAGAGACTCGGCATACCCGGACTTGATCCAAAGCGAGCTGACATAATCACCGCAGGCTCAGTAATACTCACGCAGATCTTTGAAGAGCTCGGGCTTGAGAAAATGACTGTTTCAAACTACGCCCTTAGGGAGGGAATTCTCGCAAACCACATTCAGCAGTCTCACAGGCACTATGACTTTGCAAATTTCACGGATGTGAAATACGGAAGCGTTATGAAGCTCGGTGAAAATGCCAACTTTGACAGGCAGCATTCATTTCAGGTGCTTGCTTTCGCCGTGAAGATCTTTGACTTCCTTAAGGACAGATATTCGCTAACCGCAGATGACAGGGTTTATCTTGAAGCCTCCTGCATTCTGCACGACATTGGCCATCACATCTCTGCAAACGCGCATCACAAGCATTCCTATTACATGATAAGAAACTCGGAACTTCTTGGCTTCAACGACAAGGAAATTGAGATCATAGCGAACACAGCCAGGTATCACAGAAAATCTCATCCCAAATCCAAACACGAGAGCTTTGGCAAACTTGACCCCGATTCAAGGGAACTGGTCAGGAAGCTTTCGGGAATATTAAGGATAGCTGATGCGCTTGACAGAAGCCACAAATCTATTGTGAAGGCCATAGAACTTGCACAGCACGGCGAAGTGCTTAAGATAAAACTGACAGAATACACATCCGACCCCTCACTTGAAATTTGGGGCGCAAACATGCGGAAAGCGCTCTTCGAAGAAAGCTTTGGTATTGCCGTTGATGTGGAGAAGGTCGTTCCCGAGCCTGTAACCATCTGAATTACCTTTCACTTCTTTCCGTAGCCTTTTCTGATCTTTTCATAGTCGGGACGTTTCTTTTTGTTAAATGAAGAAATCCCTTCCTTCACTTCCGCAGAGAGATTATGAATGGCAAGCCAGTCTCGGGCGTGGCCAATGGTTGTATGCCAGGAAAGGTCGCGCCAGAAATTCAGGTGTTGTTTGGCATATCTCAGGCATTCAGGGAGCTTATGATGAAGTTTCTCGGCCATGATCTCCACCGCTTCATCGAGCCGGTCATAAGGCACCACCTGATTCACAAGTCCCCATTCCAGGGCTCTTTCCGCCGGAATTTCTTCGCAGAGAAAAAGTATCTCCCTGGCGCGGCGGTCACCGACAAGAAGCGGCAGGAACTGCGTCGCGCCTGCGGCGGCCACACTGCCTCTTGCCGCACCAACCTGCCTTATTATCACATGGTCGGCGGCAATTGCAAGGTCACAGCTCATATTCAGTTCATTCCCTCCTCCGACGGTCATGCCGTTAAGCCGTGCAATGGTGGGCTTGCCGACATTTCTCATCACTTCATGCAGTTGTATGAACTCATACATCCACTTATAGTAATCAGCCGGATTTCCAAGGAAGTATTCCTGCTGTTCATCAAGATCGGCCCCTGTGGAAAAAGCCCTCCGGCCTGCGCCTGTGAGAATTATGACAGAAATGTCATCGTCCCATGAGGCATCTTTGAATGCTGTTGTAAGTTCCGTTATGGTTGTGAGATCGAGGCAGTTCAGTTTCTTTTCCCTGTTGATAGTGATCACCGCCCTGTAACCGTTCTTCTTATAGATTATATGGCTGAATTTTTTCCTGCCCTTGATGTAAGACTTGAACTTTGGCTTCAATTGTCCTGTATTGGTTTGGTTGATTTTTGAAAGCGGCAATATACTCAATGCACGGCGTCAATATAATTCACAAATTGCATGTCAACTGCTTCATACATACCGTCTGAGCGCAGAACCTGCGCCTGTATTGGGCATTAGCGGACAGCAAGTATCCCAAAATTTCTGCACTTACGAATAATTACTTGACTTAATAATGAGGTTTGCATAATTTCATCTAAAGTTTTTCACCTTATAACAATTCATAAGGAGAATGCAATGAAAGATAGTGACGGCCTCGATTTCATTAATGAAGAAGAAAATGATGACAGAAATCCCAGGAAATTCAATGAAGATGAACTCCAAAAGATACTGAAACTCGAAGAAGAAGCTCAAACCAATTTTGATGCTGAGAATCTTGAGGAAATAATCAATTTCTATTTCGATAACAACGATTTTGAGAAGGCCCTGAGCTATGTAAATGTCCTGCTGGACATTTATCCCTATTCTACAGACGCCTGGCATAAAAAGGCGCTCATCCTTGACAGCCTCGGAAAATTTGACGAAGCGCTGGAGTATTTCGACAAAGCCATACTTCTTGACCCTACAGATTCCGAGATCTTCATTAACAAGGGGATAACTCTGGATAATTGCGATAGGTTTGAAGCTGCCGTTGAATGCTTCAGGACGGTGGCCGAAAGAGAGCCCGAAAATATTGATGCCCATTTTAATATGGGGCTTACATTCGAGAAGATGGAGAAGTTCTCCGATGCTCTGCATAGTTTTGAAAGCGTTCTGAAAATAGACAAGGAGCATAAGGATTCGTATTACGAGATGGGATATTGCTATGATTTTCTGGACATGCTGAAGGAGTCCGTACTTGCTTACGACAAGCATCTTGAACTCTCCCCGCTTAATTATACGGCATGGTATAACAGAGGCATAGTGCTGAACAGGATGATGAGATACTACAAAGCCATTGAAAGCTACGAAATATGCCTTGCACTGAGAGATAACTTCTCCTCTGCATGGTACAATTGCGGAAATGCGTATTCATCGATCGGAAGGCTGCACAAGGCAATTGACTGCTACAGAAAATCGCTTGAGCTGAGAAAGAACGATTCATATGCTTTGCACAACATCGGCAATGCATTTGAAGAGCTCGGTGAATTTGAAAACGCCATTGAACACTTCACTGAAGCGATCAAGATCGATCCTCAGAACTATGAATCATATTACGGCAGGGGTAACTGCTTTTACAATCAGAAAAAGTATGATGAGGCGCTGAATGATTTCAATTCCGCCCTCATACTTTGCAAGGATTATTCAGACATCTGGCAGCTGAAGGCAGACACTGAAATGGTGCTCGAGAGATTTGAAGATGCGGCAAGAAGCTATGAGATGGTCGTAAAGCTCAGCCCTGACAATAACGAAGCCTGGCATGAACTCGGATGCACATATATGGAGTTGAAAAGGTTTGACAAAGCGCTGAGCGCATTCACTAAGTCAATTGAGATTGATCCAACATGGGCTGAATCCTATTTCGAGCTGGCCAAGCTTCATCTTATGAATGAAGAACTTGAAACGGGGCTTGCAATGCTTGAGAAGGCTTTTGAGCTCAATCCCCATGAGAGATTTTTGTACGACTTTAAAACAGACTGGAGAAAGGTCGTACACTTCCTCGCTAACAGGCAACCGCAGAACTTCAGGTAGCCTGAGCCTGATAAGATTTTGAAAGACCCTTCCCTCTTTTTCTATGGGCTGAAACAGCAATTGCGGTTTCAATTGCACAGACTGTACTTGATGTTTCAGCCATTCCCATTCCGGCAATGTCAAACGCTGTTCCGTGATCCGGTGAAGTCCGGACTATGTTAAGCCCCGCGGTGAAATTAACACCTCTTCCGAAAGATATCATCTTGAACGGAATCAACCCCTGATCGTGATACATTGCAAGTGTTACATCAAATCTGTTGTATAAACCTGTGGCGAAGTATGCATCTGCCGGAAACGGGCCCTTGATGTCAAAACCTGCCATTCTCAGACCTTCAATTGCCGGACCTAAGATCCTGATCTCTTCCTTTCCGAGAATTCCGCCGTCTCCTGCATGAGGATTCAGTGACAGCACGCCGATCCTTGGATTGTTTATGCCGAAATCCCTGACAAGCGAATTGTTTGCAGTGATTACCTTGTCAATAATTGTTTGATGGTCAATTGATCTGCTCACCTTTGCAACAGGCAAGTGGTTTGTTGCAAGGCAGATCTTCAGGGTACCGGAGCACATCATCATTAGGGATGAACCGGATCCGGAAAGAGATGCCAGCATTTCCGTCTGGCCCGGGTAAGTATAGCCTCCCAGATTCAGCGTTTCCTTTGATACAGGAAGAGTCACAACTGCATCATACTTCTTCGCGAGACAGAGCTTTGCAGCTGCGGTTATGCAGTCGCCTGCATGCTTTCCGGCTAAAGGGTCAGAGCTTCCCGCGCATAGTGAAAATCCATCGGGAAGCGGAACATTCTCAAACTTTGATCTGCTGGCCGGCCTTGATCCCAAAAGGGCCGCGTACGCATCAAACACATTACGGTTGCCGGCAATTCTAATATCGCATTTTGATGTAACTGAAGGGTCATCGAGGATCCGGAGAATGATCTCCGGACCAATGCCGTTCGGATCGCCGGAAGTAAGGATTATCCTCGGCTTTGCCAAGATTCACGCGTCCTTGACTTCCGAAGTGACTGCATCCGCCCACAATCCTTCAAGGTTGTAAAATCTTCTTGTGTCTTCCAGGAAAACATGAGCCACAACATTTACAAAATCGAGCAGAACCCAGCTGAGATTGGAGTAGCCTTCGTTGTGCCATGCCTTTTCCCGGAGTTTTGCGGTTTCCTCCCTTATGTGATCGGCAATGGATTTTACCTGTATGTCTGAAGATGCAGAACATATCACAAAAAAGTCAGTCATGGTTGTAAGTTTTTTCAGGTCCATTACAACTATGCCCGAGGCCTTTTTCGCGAGCATCATATCCGCGATCTTGAAAGCAAGTTCTTTCGATTTCATTTTCTTATCTCTTTATATGGGTTCAGATCTTTGAAATCCTTTCCGATGACGATTGTCACATCAAGGTACATACTGCTGTTAACCTGCTGTACTACATTCTTCTCGTTTACTCCGAGAGTTTTTGCAACCCTTTTGGCCTTTGAAATATCGCCTGACCGGTCGATCACCAGAGTCTTTTCTTCGCCTTCCGACCTGTAATTTCCCATCTCCACCACATCCATTCCGTTCTTTCTGAGATAGTCCGTGAATTTGGCCGCTACGCCGTTTTGATTTGTACCGTTCTGCACATCTACCTGAATAGCAAGGTTTGGCTGATTGGTAAGGTTTGATGAAGTGTCCGAGATCTCTTTCGGATCCCTGTCTGTTCTTACGGCATTGTTTATCAGCGAAAATGAGAAATATCCCACAAGGATGAGAAAAATAAGAATTGCGCCGTTAAGTATGTAATTGATAATGCTCTTGTTCAAATTCTTTTTGAAGTTAAACAAAAAAACCGAAAGCAAACAGATTGCTCTCGGCTTTGATAGCTTTAAAAACCAGGCATTATCTCAGCCCAAAACCTGTGAATGAATTGTTATAACCGTACGGATTCCAGCCTGAATAATAATCAGATTCGTCCAGCCTTCTGTATTCCAGATTAATGAATGCATTGTCAGAGATCTGATAATTTACAGATGCCCTGGAAAGAAAGATCCCCGAAAGGTTCTTTTGAAGAGCCGATGAATATCCTGTTCCCAGTGAGGAGGACGCAAAAGGCGAGAACTGAACTTTCACGTCTGCGCTCACATTAAGATCTTTGGAAAAACTGTAGTTCATTGAATTGATATAGGATGTAAGCGAAACAGTCCCGCCGGTGGTTGTGAATACATTTGCATTAAAACTGTGTCTCATCGAGAACTTGCTGGGGTCTATGAATCCGAGCAGTAAATTGCCCTGTGATCTGCTGGATGAACTGCTTCTGTCGTCAATGGTCTTGTACTGCGCCGATAATTTTCCGGCGGAGAAACTCAATGCCAGCAGAAGCGCAAGAAAGATCTTCATATAGCTTTTAAATTTGTTGTAAAATCAGTTTTTGAGCGGGAAATGTCAATGAATTTCAAGGGCTACGTGACCTAACCGCCTCAAGTTGAAAATGGTTCAATCAATCCTGCCCGTTCAGCGCTCTGAGCATTTCATATACGGCAATAGAGTATGCGACGGAGACATTCAGTGACTGCTTCATGCCCATCATCGGGATCTCAAAGGCCGTGTCGGCCAGGCTTATCACCTCCCCTGAAACGCCGGTTATCTCATTGCCTGCCACAATGCACATTGGGAACTCTGACTTCTTCATATCCCAGATGCTTCTGCTGCCGTCGGTAAGCTCAAGCACAGCTATCCTCACTCCTTTTGCCTTCAGTTCACTCACTGCTTCTGCGGGAGTCTTTCTGTATTCCCATGGAACTGTTGACGTGGCTCCCAAAGCCACCTTTTCGATCTCCTTCCTCGGTGGAAAAGGCGTATATCCGGTCAGGTAGAGTTTTTCAACAAGCGCACCGTCTGAAGTCCTGAATATGGCACCGACATTGAATATGCTTCTTATATTATCGCACACCGCATAAATCGGATTTCGTGGTGCAAGAGCCAGGTCATCATGCGTTTTCCTCCTTGCGACAATTTCTCCGTGAGTGAGTTTTCGCATTACTTTATTTGAGCGGCTGAATTATTTTCAACAAGATTCTGATGATTAAACTCATAAACAATTCATTATCTTAAGCCAAAATGAACATCTCTCAGACACTTTCTGAATTCTTCCGTGAAGGAGGCACTCTCTCCGGCAAATTTCCCAACTTCGAATACCGCCATCAGCAACTTCAAATGTCCGATGCGATCTACGGAACGCTTTCGTCATGCTCGCATTTGCTCGTTGAAGCACCGACCGGCATTGGAAAGAGCTTTGCTTATCTAGTTCCTTCAATCCTGTTCGCAAAGGAAGCCTCTCGCAAGGTGATAGTTTCCACGTACTCGATCAATCTTCAGGAGCAGCTCATTGACAAGGACATTCCCCTTCTGATGAGCACGCTTCCGGTTGAATTCAAGGCCGGTCTTCTCAAAGGCCGGAACAATTACCTGTGCCCGAAGCGCCTTGCCCATGCGCTTGAGCATTCCAACACTCTGTTCGAGACTTCGGAATCTGCACAGCTCAACAAGCTGTATGAATGGTCAAAGAGGACGAAGGACGGAACGCTTTCCGATATTGATTTTGAGATCTCTCCTGAAGTTTGGGACAGTGTTTGTTCTGAAAGAGGAATATGCACGGTAAAGACCTGCGGCGGAGAGAAGACCGGGTGCTTTTTTCAAAGGGCTCGCATGGAGCTTGAGAAGTGCGATGTGATCATACTTAATCATCATCTGTTCTTTACGCTTTATGACGGTGTGATCGAAGGCAGGAACGGTTACCTATACAGCAATGACCTGGTAATATTTGATGAAGCTCATACGGTGGAGCAGGTGGCCGCAGATCATATTTCTCCTGCAGTCTCAAGAGATGCAGTAAGGTACAATCTCCTCAGACTGTATAACTCAAAAAAGAAGCGGGGCTTCTTGCTTGAACTGCCGTCCCTTCATCTGCAGATGCAGGTTCAGAACCTTCTGGAGCTTAATCAGTATTTCTTTCACAGACTGAGAAGGGAACTTTTTCATGCTGATTCCGGAAAGCTTAACGGAATGGCTGTAAGAATCTACGAGAAGGACTTCACTGATAACGAACTCAGCCCGGAACTCAGGACGCTCATTGAGGGCCTGAGAGAACTTCGCCCCGCATGTACCACTGATTCACAAACCAATGAGCTCAATGAATTCGTAACCAGATTCTCTGAGATCAAGGGCGCACTGGATTCGTTCATAACTCAGAAGGACAGCACAAGCGACAATGAATATGTTTACTGGGCTGAACTCAACTCTTCAAGGCCTGAATCGAATATGAAGCTATGCTCATCTCCTGTTGACCTTTCCGGCTATTTCAGAAAAAATATTTTCAAAAAAGACAATACTTCCATACTAACAAGCGCTACGCTCACGACCGGCAACTCATTCGATTACTTTAACAAAAGGCTTGGAGCTGAGTCGGCGGGCAAGCTGATCCTTGATTCACCTTTCGACTACTCAAGGCAGGTGCGGCTTTATGTTCCCAAAGATATCCCGCCGCCTGTCAATGATTCGGACGAGGTTTATCTTGATTCGCTCAAGGAATGGTTAATGTACTTTGTTGACATGACCGGAGGCAAGGCCCTCGTCCTCTTTACAAACAGATCACTATTGAGAAGAGTGGGAGAAGACCTGAAGCAGTCATTTGCCGAGAGATCGATCGATCTGCTGATGCAGGGGGAGGGCAGATCGAGGAAAATGCTTCTCGAAAAATTCAGAAGCGATGTTAAGTCCGTCCTGTTCGGATTGGACAGCTTCTGGATGGGAGTTGACGTGCCGGGCGAATCACTCAGCAATCTGATCATTGTCAAACTTCCCTTTCAGGTACCGAGCCATCCTCTGGTTCAGGCAAGGATAGAATTTATAGAAAAGAACGGGGGAAACAGCTTCATCGAATATTCTCTGCCCGAAGCCGTCCTCAAGTTCAGGCAGGGAGTCGGAAGGCTGATAAGAAACTCAAGTGACAAGGGCATAATTGCGATACTCGACAACAGGGTAATTACCAGACCCTACGGCAAGACGTTCCTTAACTCAATTGACGAGTGTCCTCTGGAAATTATCGGATCGGACGACATTCCTGTGATATTCAGGCAATGACCCGCGTCAGCTTATTCCATTTCATCTCAGGGCATCAATACTTATTTTTTTTCATGGACAACAAATCAGAATCATCAGCACCTGTAATAGCGGAAAACGGAAAACATTCGAGAATACCCAGGGAAGAGAAACCCCTGTACGCAGATGCACGGGCTTGCGCCGTGAAGATACTCTGCCGCTGTGAGCGAACGGATTCATACCTTGAGAAGCTCATTGACTCAGAGATCAAGAACGACAGACTCAACGACTTTGACAAGGCCCTGCTGAATGAGATCTCACACGGAGTGATAAGATGGATGAGGAGGCTCGACTGGTTCCTTAACGGATTTTACCGCGGAAACTATGAAAAATGCCTGCCTGAGGTCAGGAATGCCCTGCGAGTTGCTTTGTACCAGATATTGTTTCTGAACAAGATCCCGTATTCAGCCGCCGTCAATGAAGCGGTTGAGTTTGTTAAGCGAATCCATGGAGACAAGCACGCAGGTGTTGTGAACGGCCTGCTGAGGACCATCATAAGAACGCTCGACAATCTTGTATGGCCGACAAGAGAAATAGATGAAGTGAACTATCTCGGGATCGTACAGTCTCATCCAAACTGGATAGTGAGGAGATGGATCAGGAGGTTCGGTTTTGAAGATGCAGTGAAGCTGTGCGAGGAAAACAACCGCCGGCCTGTAATGTCATTAAGGGTCAACACTCTGAAGATAAAGCCATCCGAGTTTGAAGCCTATCTGAATGAGAGGAAGATCTATTTCCGTAAGGGGCTATACTCGGACGGTTTCTTCTCCACAAAGACCATGTCAAAACTCTATACAGATGAATTCTTCAGCAAAGGCTACTTTTCCGTTCAGGATGAGAGTGCCGGGCTTGTATCGCTGCTTGTTGATCCAAAGAAAGATGAGCTGGTGCTGGATGTTTGCGCCGCGCCCGGAGGCAAGTCGTCGCACATGTCTGAACTCATGGGTAATGAAGGCAGGATAATCGCAGTGGAGAAATACCTGTCAAGGGTTGAGACGATGAACAGGAACATAGACAGGCTTGGGATTAAGAACATAAGGACCATTCATGATGATATTTCCGAGCCGAAAAGCTCAGAGCTGAGAGAGTCACTTATCGGCAAGGCTGACAAGATACTTGTTGATGCACCCTGTTCGGGTCTCGGAGTGCTGTCAAAGAAGCCGGACATAAAATGGAAAAGAGAACTGGAGGACATTTACAAACTGCAGAAACTTCAGCTTGAACTGCTGGAAAACTGCATCAAATATCTGAAGCCAGGCGGTGTGATCGTTTACAGCACATGCACAACCGAACCTGAGGAAAATTCAGAAGTAGCTGAGGCATTTCTCCGGCAGCACGGGGAATTTGAAGCGGAAAGCGCTTCAGAATTCTTGCCGGAAACAGTTGTAAATGAAAAGGGCTGTATGGAACTTCTTCCTCATGTTCACAAAACTGACGGCGCATTTGCCGTGAGGTTCAGGCACAAAGCCTGATCAGCCGTTGTACTTTTCATAGGCATGAATGATGTCCTTTACAAGCTTGTGGCGGACGACATCAGTCTTGTCGAAGTAAAGGAATGAAATCCCTTCCACGCCCGAGAGCACGTCTCTCACCTGAATGAGTCCCGACATTTCCTTCTTGGGCAGATCTATCTGCGTAATGTCGCCGGTGATGATCGCCTTTGAATTTGGTCCGAGGCGGGTGAGAAACATCTTCATCTGCATTGATGTGGAATTCTGAGCTTCGTCAAGGATCACGAATGCATTGTTAAGAGTCCGGCCCCTCATGAATGCAAGAGGTATCACCTCTATCACATTCTTCTTCATATAGGTTTCGAGCTTTTCAAAAGGGATCATGTCTTCAAGCGCATCATATAATGGCCTGAGGTACGGGTCAACTTTCTCTGCAAGATCACCCGGCAGGAATCCCAGATTTTCACCAGCTTCCACTGCCGGCCTGGTGAGCACGATCTTCGAGACTTCCTTGTTTTTGAGAGCGGCAACCGCAAAGGCAACTGCAAGATAAGTCTTGCCTGTGCCCGCAGGCCCGATCGCAAACACAATGTCGTTTTCCCTCGTCAGCCGGAGGTATTCCGCCTGATTCTTCGACCTCGGCTTGATGAAGTCGCTTTTCCTGGCAAGTATGACATCCTTCAGTTCATTTGGAGAAAATCCGAATCTTTCCTTCAGTCTTTCATTTTCATCGGGGCGGCTGTCTGTGAGATTCATTACCAGGTCAACATCTTTCGGAGTAATGAAGCCTTGCCTCTTCTGGAGAAATGCCAGTTCATTGATGATCTTTTCAATGATCTTAATCTCTTCCTCCTCACCCCTTATTGCGATCATTTCTCCGCGCATTACAATCGTGGAGGAGAATCTGTCTTTAAGCTTGTTCAGATTCTCGTCATTGACACCGGAGAAGTTCAGAAGGTCTATGCCTTCAAGCGATATTCTTTTTTCTTCTATTTTTTCCTGCATAAAGTAAAATAAAAAGAGCCCTTACGCCTGAAGCATAAGGGCTCTGAAGTTCTGAATCAGCGACAACCTCTCAGAAGGAATTACTTCTTCTTTGTTGTGTCAACTTTCTTTACTTCGGTCTTCTTTGTTGTGTCTGTGGTTGACT
This sequence comes from uncultured Ignavibacteriaceae bacterium, assembly GCA_964615795.1. Classification (GTDB taxonomy): domain Bacteria; phylum Bacteroidota; class Ignavibacteria; order Tepidaquicellales; family Tepidaquicellaceae; genus JADJAH01. Next base: position 7,886 of record CAZTQR010000037.1, on the reverse strand, counting down.
TGGAAACTCTTTTCTTCTTTGTGCCTTTGTACATTGAAGATTTGGATTCCATTTCCTTCTTCTGAGCATCTGTCAGAGCAGGAATCTTAAGTACCTGACCCGGATAGATGAGGTTCGGATTCGGGATGGTCTTAGCAACTTTCGGCGGAGCTGAAACTACGCCGTTCTTGTTTGCTTCCCAGATTGCCGGCCAGAGCTTGGAGCTTCCGTACTTTGCACCTGCGATCTTTGAGAGGCAATCACCCTTTACAACTGTGTAGTTGCTTGCATCAACCTTTCCTTTGCAGTCTTCGATCTTCTTCTTCATAGCATTGTATCTGCTCCAGAATTCATCGAGACACTTGAAGTAACCCTTGTTGCCGCCGTCTGTGATAGCCGGCCATACGTTCTTTTCGATATCCATTGCATCATCCGGTCCTTTGCAGTTGTTAACTCTCTTTTCTGCATCGGCGAACTTTGTCTTGTAAGCCTCATAGTCTGCTTTTGTGCCAACGAGAGCCCAGAGTGACATACCGGCATTTGTTTCTCTTTCTTTTGTAGATGCGAGCTTGTCTTTCAGTGAATTGATCTCTGCATTGCAGGCATCAATTTGTGTTTGAAGGTCGGCTTTCCTGGCAGTGTACTCGTCCATTTGTGCTTGCCATGTTTCCTCGTCCATTTCCACAGGCTCTTCCATGTCGTCGTCATCGTCATCCTGTGCAACAGAAACTTTTGCAAACACTGCCAAAGAGAAGACCATCATAAAAATCAACATTTTATGAAACTTCATTTTTTTGATCTCCTTAAGTTTTAAAATTTTTTGAAATGTTTAAAAACTTGACCGCAATTACGGACAGTTCTTGTTTACGGCTTTGGCCATGTTCTGCCATTCCTGGATCTGTGCTTCTGAATCTGCGATTTGCTTTTGCAGATCAGCCTTTTGGTCGTTGCATGAATTGAGCTGAGCAGTCATTGCATCAACTTCAGCGATCAAGTCATTCAACATTTGGATTTGCTCTTCATCCACACCGCCACCACAACCGACAAGGAACGTTGAGCCGGTCAGAGCAACAACTGTGAGTAAAATGAAAAACATGTTTTTCATTTTTGCCATTTTAAATCCTCCTGATTTTTTGGCATTTTTGAGAAATAGGGTTAATTAAGCTGTTGCAAATATAGAGCGAATAGAAAGGGTTGTCAAGTCAGATTCTAAAAAAGTGGACATAAAAAATGGAAGGATTTTAAGAAAAGTGAACCCCGGGCTAAAGTGTTTCAAAAAAAGTACACCGGGGAAATTGCACTTTCATGTGGACTCTGCACCGTATCACATATTATCAGTACAGCTCAGGATCAAAGAAATCACCAATTTTGATCCTCATATTGAGGAAAGCCGTGATGACTCCGAAATTGTCGCTCGGGGTTTTTCCGAATCTGATGGAAGGGCCGATACCGACCGCTTTGTTGGCAAACCCGGCCCATTGACTGTCGAAGTAAAGTTCTGTCAGGAGCTGGAAATCCCGCTTGCCCGGGAATGTGGCATTGAGACGGAAGTCAAATATGAAATCTCCAATTTTCATTTCACGACCCACATATCCCAAATGAAATTCTCCGAACTTCTTTGCAAAGTAAAATTTTGCACGCGTAGAGTTGGCCACAATGAGGTTGGGAGTTCTTAATTCAAAACCAAAGTACTCACCTCTGACAATGTTATTCTTCATAGGCTCACCCGTAACCTCATTCCTTACTAATACAGGAGGATCTGTTTCGTCAAGAGTATCTATAGTAGAAAAATATGAAAGTTTGAGAAATGGCAACTCTCCTGAAACTTCGAATCCAAGATGCGGAGAGTAGAGGTTATTCCAATTGCCGATCCAGGTATTGCGTGTATCTTCAATGACACGGTTAGACGAATACTTGAGAACGAACTCTTTGATTCTCGATGTAACCGAAAAATCAAAAATAAGAAGATGTATTCCTCCCTTGACGAAGTCTGTTTCCATCGGCCCGGAATAAGGTGTCCCAAAAGCCGCCGTCATGCCAACACCGGGCCCATAGGCAAAAGGCAGACCCAAATCATCTCCACCGAAAGCTTGGAAATATGGATTAACATAATAGTCAGGAGAGACTATGTAGCGAGATACACTTGCGTCTGCAAATCTAATAGTAAAATCATTAAATATCTTCTTTCCCGGTTCAGAAATCGGTGTGATTATGCTGCCTTTGGAAAGAGTATCATCTTCTTGATTATCTTCTGTTAAACTTCTTCCTATGCAAATACTACTAACTGATTTGAGTATATTTCGAAGACTGTCTGTAAGTGTTTCTTCTATGTCTCCCCAAAACACCGATACAGAGGTCACTAATATATCTACTGCCGTTGTTTTTCTGTCACTCTGAAGAACCAGCACGTAACCTGATGCATTCAGATAATTAAGAAGCTGTGGGCCTGATTTTTCCAAATCGCAGCCGCTCTTAATTATGTACCTGTCCTGCGAATAACACTGATCTGTTAAGCAAACAACAATCAGCATGAAAAAAGCAAGTACTGTCATTTTGCTGTTAGCTCTGCAAATTGTATTCATTTCTTTTGGGCTGGTAAAATACTCAAATTAGTTAGACATTGTTGCAGTAGTTCTTTGATTCGGACAAATTCATTTTAAGATAGAGCGATTACCAGATTTCCCTCTCTTATCCCTGAACTCAAGCAACAGTTTCTGGAAATTCGGGTCAAGTTTGTTGAAATTGAATTCAAGTCCCATAGTGTTCAATATAGGCGGACTATTTTGCAGATTCACCTCGAAATCAATGGTCTCCGGCAATGGGAAATTCTCAACTTCATCATTTAGAGAATATTCATCGCTTTCTGGGCTACCATAAGCTTCGCTAACGGTGGTTTGGTTCTGATTTTCATAGCCCTTTACATATGGCCTGAAAAACCTTTGGTATCTGCTATCGTTTCTTGACCTTATCGGATCCTTCAGAACATCCCATGGTTTAGAAAGCAAACTCTTCAATTCATTCTTAAATTCTCCATATTCACGTAAGGACAATCCGGTTATTCTGAATTTTGGAGTTGTCCTTAGTAAAGTTTCGGCTGAGGTCGCCAATATCTGAACCTTTAACGGAATAAGAACTTCTCTACCGTCAATCTCAACTCTTATTGTATCGCGGTGGATCTTTTGAGCCTTCTTGTTACTGCGAAGGACGAAACTAATCGTATCAAGGGTTATTTCCTCCAGTGTTGTGTCCGCAACGTTTTCTTGATGCTCTTGAAAGGCGACTCGTTTCTGGAAACTCATCACAGAAGAGAATGCGAACATAGATACAGAAATCGCAATTAGTGTTAATCGAACCGGCATTAGTCCTCTTTACTTTTTCTTTGCTTCATACTTCATCTTTAGTAATAGTGACCGATTATAACTCTGAGAAGGAATTTCAGGATCAAATATCCTAACTCCGATTGGAATTTCATAAAAACCGTTTCTTTCATAATCCTTGTCTCTCTTTCTCATCAAAGGGTCGATGACTTCTGCAGTCTTCAGCTTGACTATGTATCTGTTCGGCTGTGCTAACTGAACAATATCTATGAATTGTGATGCTTCGGGAAGAGGAACCACAGAAATCCGAAACGGCTTCGCATCGTCATCAACTATTATATCATAAATCTTCTTGCCTTTCAATTTCCTTATACTGTTTGTTAAGATGAATTCTTTTCCCTCAGGTACTCCAGGCGTAATAAATAAGATTTTCCCATTCTCATTCACCTTGAGTGAATAACGTATTGGAAGTATTGAATTATCGAATAGTTCATACTCATACTTAAACAATAGACTATCGAAATCCGAAGTCTCTATTGAAAAAGTCTCACCTTCGAGGAAGTCACGTAAGTACTCTTCGGAATCCCCCCTAATGCCGAACACTTTCCCTGCATCGGGAAAATTGTTTCTTATGGATACTGTCGATTTCTTGACCAGATTGTCCAGCAATATTACGCGCATTTTGGAGGAATCAATCTGGGCATGAACAGACGAACGAAAGCCGATCACAACACAAAGGAAAAGGATAAATGTGAAGAAGCACGCTTTGATCATATTATAAAATATGATCCCATTCTGGGAAAGAGTTGAAACATTCACAATGTTTATCATTTGTCTTACAATACCTCTTCTAGTTGTTTCCTGCATTTTTCCAATTGCTCAGACTTTTGATTTAATTGACTTTTCAACACTTCGATTTCTCCTTTCAGTCTTCCAGAATCCCCTATTTTAGCTTCACATTCCTTCAATTTCCTTCTTAGCTCCTCAATTTCATTTTTCATAACAAACATTGAATCAATTGGTACAATTGTTTCATCGTCTTTGGGAAGACGATTAACTAGTGAATCCAAAAGAACCTTAGAGATTGTAGTGTCTCCCAAATTCTTGGGGGGTATCTTAGTAATGTCATAAAGATTAAGCCCGTGAAATCCTAAAGTTGCTATTACAAAAATGTAAAGCGATTGATAAATGATGAACTTTACATCTCGTTCCTTTCTGCCAGACGTTTTCAAAACAAATTGCCTTTAATGTTCAACTGAAAACATTTCATTTTTTGAGGGATTCCACAAATTGTCTCAAGCTGTCAATGTTCTGCTTAACAGATTCATTTTGCATGGCCGAAAGCGATGCATTCAAAGAGTTTGTCAGTTCAGTTAGTTTTTCTGCACTCTGCCTGATCTGTCCGGGATTAGTTCGCAGTTGGTCAATTATTGCCGATAGGTTTTCCACATTTCTGCTATCTAGTGACGCCGAAATACCAGCGATCGAGCTTGGTAAAGTTCCCACAGAATAATCATCGCTTCTAATGGCGACCTGATATTTGAGGGCAATTTCATCAAAAACTGATTCAAAAAGTTTTGCAGATGCAAGTATCAAGATTGCCTTTATCTCAAACGGAACTGCAAATCCTGAAAACGCAAGTTTTCTAGTTTCATCATTCTCAAATTCGTAACCGATAGTATAAAGCAGTATGGCAGCACCTATTAGAGGCATAGCTGTTCCGATTCCGTCCACAAAGCCAGTGTATTTTTCAATTATCCGAGTGATTTCAGCTTCTGAAAGACCATCTCCACTCCTTTCATTTTCTAATGTATCAATTGCCCTCTTCGCAAAGAATATGAATAAGAAACCCAAAAATATTGGAATTCCAAATTGTAGAATAACCGAGATTGCTGGGCCAACTATGACGGGACCAATTGTTGCACTGCTAAGTTCAATAAAAATGCTTACGACTAATACGAGAAGAGACAAAAGGGCGACTTTCCATAATGAGATCAAGGTCAATGGAAAACCAGATGTTGTTCTGAGTTCTTGCATATCCCGGCTTGAAGATTGGTTCATGATTTAGCGAAATATTAGTTTACAAATAATAATAGTCTAAATGTGGTTGAAGTTCAAGTTAACTATTTCAAAACACAATAGCGTTTCAAAAAGTGTGTAAATTGGGTATAGAAAAAGGTCTGTAATTAAAGAAGCCTCATTGTTTAAGATTAATTTGACAAAAACCAAGACTTATCGGGAGGCTTACTTGAACGTTTCAAGCTATGTTAAAAATCACTCAGCCAGGACTTCTCATTAAGTCTTTATTTCGGAACTGGATAAAAAAGTCAGAGAGTTTCTCGAAGAACTATTCAATGGTGCTATTCTTACTGAGTTTAAGCATTATCTCGGCAGACAATAGTATCAAAGAGCCAAGAAACTCACTTACAAAGAATACAGAAACGGCTTCAGAAAGCGTACCATTTTGTTTAAGTGGTCTGGCATTCTGACGCTGGGGATTCCAAGACTCCGATATGGAAGATTTGTACCGGCTATTGTGTTTGGTAATCTTACCGATCCAAGTGTCGAACAGATGTTACGACAGCTTTGGGCTCAGGGATGTTCTTACAGAGACCTCAGACATCTGGTGGGCAGTCTTTACGCTACAGACATTTCTACTAAACTCATCAACCGGATTGTAAAGGGTGTTGAGAAGTATGTAAGCTAATTTCACTCAAGACAAATTGAACACGATTACGAGTGTTTCTACACGGATGCCATATCCGTCAATGTTAAATCCGGGGACGGAAAGTCCTTAAAAGCTGTCGTACTGGAGTTCTTCGGACAACGCAAATGCGGAAAGAAAACCACAAGAGAAATGATCGACGACATTCCAGCTGAAGCTGAAAATGAAAACTCCTATACGGCGTTCTTCAAGATCCTAAAGCAAAGAAGACTAAAACATGATAAGATCAATATCATTGTTCACGATGATCATCCTGCAATCTCAAAAGCAATCAGGAATGTGTATGGCAACAATAAAATCTTTCAGCTGCTTTGTATGGTCCATAAAATGAGAAATGTTATTGCAGAAGTAAGAGCCATTGGTAATATTGAACCTCTGAAGGAAAGGATCTGGGAAGTTTACTCAGCCACCTCCAGAGCTGATTTTCTCAAACTCCATAAAAACTCGTGAAAGATTACTACCAAAAGGAACCCGAAGCTATGAAAATCTTTGGACATATTGAAAGGAAACGCTATCGATGAATCAGTCAGAACCGGTACACTTTCTGTTTCAGTATGAATAGGAGACAACAGTGGTTTTGCCTTTCTCAAACTTCAGCACATTCAAGCTCGAGTTTGTCCTGTCCTTCATGGTCAGGCCGTTATAGGGAAGTTGCTTGCCGCTAATCTTCTCAAGTGCGTTGTTCAAAGTTTCGCGTGTGTTGTTTCCGGAGGAGATAAGTTCAAAAAGGAGCTTTGCAGTGCCGTATCCGAAAAAGTAATTTCTCCTTTCTTCAGGCCTGATGAGCGCTGCCTTGTCTTTGAAATCTTCGCCAAGCACAAAGTCAGACTCAATCCAAAGCTGTTCGATGTATGCTGAAGCCTGTTTAAGAGCATCAGTGTTCCAGTCGCTTGTGCCAAGCACTGGAAGCCCAATCCTGCTTTTGTATAGTTCGAATGTGACCTTTTCGATTTCTGAAGGCTGAGATACCGGTATATAGATCGCATCCGCGAGTCCGAAATCAACATTGAACACTTTCGGGTCATAACCAACTGTTCGGAGTCCACCTGCCATGAGTGACTTAGCAAGCTCGTCTTCAAACAGCCTGTAAATACTGACGAGATACTTACCCCGGGACAGTGTATCTATTGCCGTCTTGCCGAGCCCTGCTTTCATCAGCATCTCCGCCTGCTCGTTCTGCAGTCCTGTGAAATCAACAAACCTGTCATTGTCTTCGAGAAATTTTCTTACCGATCCGACTTCGTCCGCCAAATCCCAGTCATCCCTTTTGTAAGTTACGACAAGAAGAATGCTGTCTTCGTTTGTATTTGCCTCTGATTGAAAAGCATCGGCGTATTCTTTTCCGTATGCATCTTCGGCAAGTATTATGAACCTTCTCATACCAAGCTCGCGGTGAGCATATTTCGCCATAAGCCTTCCTCTCACATCATAGGTGGGATTCAGCTGGAACAGATATTGATTTTCCTTTGCGGCGAAGTTCACGGTTGCAGTGGGAGAAATGACGGGCATCTTATGGAAATTTCCCGCACCCGCAGTAACGGAAAGCTCACTGCTGAAGACGGGGCCGATCACTCCAATGATGCTTCTGTCGCTACCGAACTTGTTTATTACTTCAAGTGCAGTTTCTGGAACTCTCTTCGTATCTTCCACAACAAGACTAATGAGCGCAGAAGTGTCAACGGTTTCATGTTCCCTGAGCGCATCGGTTATTCCTTTCAGCATTTGCTCACCCACCGTATTTCTGGACTTGCCCTGTTCATCATAAGCGAGCGGCAGAGCCAGACCGATCTTCACCTGCGAAGTTGCTTCGCCGTTAAGAAAGATGGCAACTGAAAATGCAAAAAATATGATGCGTTTCCTGATCA
>CAZTQR010000036.1:0-30810 GCA_964615795.1 uncultured Ignavibacteriaceae bacterium | reverse complement strand
CAACTCCTCACCCCGATAATTGCAGAGTCCTGCAATTATCGGATTTCGTCAAACAAGAAATTCTCGCCCGCCTGCATAGAGTGCTCCTGTTCTTTATTCTTCGGGCAGGCTTACGCCTTCGCTCACAATTTCTTAACGGCAATTATTCTGAGGCCTGTCCGCCGTTTTCGCTTCAAGTGAACTGTTACTTGACAGGCGGGCGGGTTGTTCTTGCGACAATCGAAAAAGCCTTTATTTTTGAACTGCATTCTCCACAGCTTCTGATTCCAGAAAACTTTTTGAACACCATTGGCAACAAATAATCGTAAAGGCAAAATAATTGCTTGACCTATAGTTCAATAAAAGCTAATTTTGTGCACAAATTTGCATTTGAGATCGGCTCTTACCTGTTGGCCGGTATTTGCAAAGGAAGTTACAAATGTGATTTCACCACTTCACAGTTTCGAATTGCAAGAGTTCTTTGGAAATAAGAATAATCTTTCAATCAACCGGGCAACACATTTGCTCAAAAATCAACCGAAAAGAAAGGAAGCAAAATGAAACACCTTACAAAGTGGTTTGTTCTACTCGTGATGGCTATCACATCTCTTCCCGTAAGTCAGCTCTTGGCTCAGTTCCAGACAGGCGACGTATTTGTTGCAGTGGCCAGCGGAAGCGTGCAATGGAGAAGGCCTAACGGAACTCTCGTTTCAACACTCAACGGCGGACTTGGCGGATTCACCACAGGTATGGCCTTTGACTCAGCACAGAATCTTTATGTTACAAACTTCTCAAACAGCGTCGTTCACAGATTTGACAAGAACGGTGTGCAGATCTCAAACTGGGGATCAGGTTACTCAACCCCGGAGTGCATCGTATTTGACGGTGACTGGAACAGCTACGTAGGAAATCTCGGAGGCGGCTTCAGGAAGTATGATGCAACCGGAACATTCCTTGGATCAGTAGGTGGCGGCACAAGGATTGACTTTGCAGACCTGCAGGCAGACCAGTCAACAATGCTTTATACTCAGGAAGGCAACAGGATCGGAAGATGGGACGTTGTGAACAACGTTGCTTTGACCGATTTTGCAACCGGACTCGGCGGACAGGCTTTCGCTTTGAGGATCAGAACCAACGGCGATGTGCTTCTCGCTAACGGTGCAAATATTTTGAGGCTCAATTCCGGAGGTGCTATTGTTCAAACTTATGACGTAAGCGGTGAAAACAACTGGTTCGCATTGAACCTTGATCCGGACGGAACATCATTCTGGAGCGCTGACTTCGGCACTGCAAACGTTTACAGAATTGACATTGCAACAGGAAATGTAATTTCTTCATTCAATACAGGAACAGGAAGCAGCACAGTTTTCGGACTTGCAATTGCAGGTGAGATCACGGTTGCCACACAGCTTTTCATTTCCGTATCACCGACGTTCGCAATCAATCCGATCAACACGCAACACTGCGTAACAGCAACGGTAGTTGATCAGAACAATATTCCGCAGAACAACATCACAATTGACTGGACACTCAGCGGAGTCAACGGACCGAACAGCACGACCACGCAGACCAATGCAAACGGTGAGACACAGTTCTGCTATGTGGGTGCAAATGCAGGCCTTGACACTATAACAGCAACGATCAGGTCAACAGGCGCATCAGCAAGGGCTGTAAAGCAATGGGAAAGCGCACTGCCTGTTGAGCTTTCATCATTTACTTCAGTAGTATCAGGAAGGGATGCAATCCTTAACTGGTCAACATCTGAAGAGATCAACAACAGCGGTTTCGATATTGAAAGAAGTTCAGTTGCAGGTGAATGGACAAAGGTCGGATTTGTTGCCGGAAACGGAACAACAAACGAAGCCAAGAATTATTCATTCACAGACAGAGGCCTCGCTTCAGGCAGTTACAACTACAGGCTGAAGCAAATAGACTTCAACGGAAATTATACATATTACAACCTCAGCAGTGAAGTTGTGATTGGACTTCCTGAGAAGTTTGACCTTGCTCAGAACTATCCGAACCCGTTCAACCCGAGCACAAAGATCGGATTTGCACTTCCGCTCGACGGTAATGTAGTGCTCAGCGTATTTGATAACAGCGGTAGGCTTGTAAGCAAGATCTCAGAAGGCTTCAGGACCGCAGGTTATTACACAATGGATTTCAACGCCTCGAATCTCTCAAGCGGTGTTTACTTCTACAAGCTTGAGTTCAACGGTTCAGGTTCAGAATTCACAAAGACAATGAAGATGACCGTGCTGAAGTAAGCTTTAGCCGAACACATAAGTAACATCAGTTCCTTAAGGGCAGGTGAAGAACCTGCCCTTTTTTTTTCAGGTAAAATAATTGTAATATTGATTTGTCGGTATCATTTTTTAATGAAACAGATTAGCTTGCAGAAATTTTGCATGGGTATTGGGGCTAAGTATGACACCCTGCTCAATCGGCTAACAAAAATCAATTTCCGGAAAGGGACTTAAATTGAAAAAACTTACATTCTTTCTCTTACTGCTTCTTGCCTTTGAATTTACCAATTGGGCATCCAATGCTTCAGCGGATCCGAGAGATTCCAAAGGCACAGATTTCTGGCTGGGATTTCCTGCTAATTATCCCCGCCCGGGAATAACAAATCAATCCAACAATTACCAGCAACTGCTGATTACAAGCAGTTATAATACTTCGGGCCAGGTTGAAATACCGGGTCTCGGATTTTCTGTAAGCTTCAGCGTGAATGCAAACTCAAGCACTGTAGTTCAGTTTCCCTTGCTTGTAGAGGAATACGACAGTGATGTGATATCGGAAAGAGGAATTCATGTTACATCTCTTCACGACATTACCGTTTACGGCCTGAACAAATCAGTGAAGACCAGCGGCGGCTTTCTTGCATTGCCAACCGACATTCTCGGGAAGGAGTACCAGGTTATGTCTTACCGAAATAACGGTGCGATAATAGGGAATGAGTTTCTGATCGTCGGTACAGTTGACGGAACTGTTGTTACGATCACTCCCACTGCCACAGTGGGTCCGAGAATAGCCGGCGTACCTTACAACATTACAATTGACGAAGGCCAGACCTACCTTCTTGTTGATCCGAACGGCGTTCCTTCAGATCTTACGGGCACAACCATTTCGTCAACAGAACCCATCAGTGTATTCGGTGCGCACAAGGCAGCAAATATTCCAAGAGGCGCTTCTGAAGAAGATCATATCGTTGAGATGCTTTTGCCGGAGAGCGCATACGGAAGGAGCTTCCTTACTGTGCCGTTGGCAACAAGGACCGGGGGTGATTTCTTCAGGGTAATTGCATCGGAAGATTCAACAGAGGTTTCAATTGACGGGGTTGCCCAGTCACCTATGAGCGCAAATCAATTCTTCGAAGTGAATCTTCTGAGCGCATCACAGATCACTTCAAACAGGCCCGTGATGGTGATGCAGTATGCCGCAAGTTCAAGTTTTGACGGCGCTTTGGGAGATCCACTTATGATGCTTGTGCCTCCGTATGAGCAATACTGTTCAACATACGTTACAGCCACGCCGCTTACAGGTTTCTCGGTAAACTACTTAAATATTTCAGCTCCGAATGATGCAGTTGGGAACATAACACTTGACGGCAACGTGATTCCGGCAATTGATTTCACACCGATAGGATCAAGCGGATTTTCATACGCCCGTATTCCAGTAAGTCCGGGCACATATTCACTTAATTCGGATTACAGATTCGGCTGTCATGTTTACGGATTCAATCTCTTTGAGGGATACGGTTATCCGGCAGGAACGTCTGCATGGGAGTTGGCAAAGATAGTAGAGATAATCAGCGGTCCTGAGCGTTCCACGGGTGAAGTGGGAACACAGCACTGTGTGCAGACAAGGGCTGTTGACGGAAACGGCGGCCCGCTTGCCGGCATCAGAGTTGACTTTGAGCAAAGAGGTTCAAATCCGGGCGGAGGATTCTCTTATACAAACGACAGCGGATACGCAACCCACTGCTATATCGGCAACAATCCCGGCGCAGATACAATACTCTGCAGGTATTACGAATTCGTTGATACACTTTTCAAGATCTGGGACTTGCCGCTTCCTGTAGAACTTTCATCATTCACATCAACTGTCACCGGCAGGAACGTGAACCTGTACTGGTCAACATCCGAAGAGATCAATAACAGCGGATTTGAAATTGAAAGAAGTGCAGTTGAAGGAATCTGGACCAGGGTGGGATCTGTAACCGGAAACGGAACATCCTCCGGAATAAAGAACTACGAATTCACCGACAGAGATCTTGCAACAGGGAAGTATCAATACAGACTGAAGCAGGTTGACTACAACGGAAATTTCGAATACTTCAATCTTGGCAATGAGGTTGAGATAGGAGTGCCGGAGAAGTTTGATCTTGCACAAAATTATCCGAATCCTTTCAACCCAAGCACAAAGATAACCTTCTCAATACCGGTTGACGGTGATGCATCTCTGAGAGTTTTTGATAACAGCGGAAGGCTTGCGGCGACTATTCTTAGCGGAAGCATTTCGGCAGGTTATTATACAACCGACTTCGATGCTTCAGGCCTGCCAAGCGGCGTGTACTATTACAGGCTTGAATTCAGCGGCTCAGGCTTGAGTTATACGAAAACAATGAAAATGGCGTTGCTGAAGTAAGCAGCTGAAATGTGATTGCGGCTCCGGGCAGAACTGATAATACTGTCCGGAGCCGTTTTGTTTTGAGTGTGTTTACTCACGCAGTTTGTGTGAAAATACTATTTGATTTGCTGAAGAATTACTTTAGTTTTGTATTAAATGCATCGCACCTAACTAACTGATCGCCACACGAAGTGGCTAAACTCAAAGAAAGGAAGTATCATGAGAAAGCTAAACAAAATGCTTGCGGCATTCGCCGCAGCTGTAGTTCTTTTCATGTCATCGGGCCTTGGTTATTCGGCTCCTGACAGCAAAGGAACAGATTTCTGGCTGATGTTCAACGGTAATCTCGGCACTCCGACACTTACCATGTTCATCACTTCGGATGTAAATACATCCGGCACGGTCACACCTCAGGGCGGAGCTCCGATTCCGTTCAATGTAGTTGCAAACACAGTAACTCCTGTCAGCATCCCCGGTTCTTATGCAAATCACTCAAGTGATATAATTGACGATAAGGGGATACATGTGGTTTCCAATGACGAAGTAACAGTTTACGGACTGAACTACATCGCCTTCACAACCGATGCATATCTTGGACTTCCAACCGACATATTGGGAACAAGTTATGTAGTACTTACTTACAGGAATTCAAACATCGTTAATGCCGTACAGTTCGGAGTTGTTGCTACTCAGGACAACACAACAATCACCATCACCCCTTCAGTTACAACAGGCGGAAGAACTGCAGGCGTGCCTTACAACATTGTCATGAATCAGGGCCAGACATACGAGTTAAGGAACACCGGTTCTGCTCCTAACGATCTTACAGGCACAACTATAACTTCCGACAAGCCGATTGGCGTAATGGGTTCACATCAATGTGTAAACATTCCTGCAGGATTTGTATTCTGCGATCATATCTGCGAAATGCTGCCGCCCACAACGACATGGGGAAGAAACTTTGTAACAGTGCCTCTCAGGTCAAGAGTTAACGGCGATACATGGAGAATAATGGCATCGCAGAATGCCACAACCGTAGTTATAAACGGAGTACCTCAGGCCCCGATAAATGCCGGAGCCATAATTGAGACAATTCTTACGGGCCAGTCAATCATCACTTCAGACAAGCCGGTTATGGTTGCTCAATATTCAAACGGTTCTTCATATTCAGGAAATCCGGGAGATCCGTTCATGATGATCTGTCCGCCATATGAGCAATACCTGGCCGGATACACGCTTACGACTGTATCGGGATATGTAGCTCACTACATCAACGTAGTTGCACCGAATTCAGTGGTAGGCAGTCTGACTCTTGACGCAGTTCCGGTACCTGTGGTGGAATTTACGCCAATAGGAGCCAGCGGATTCTCAGGCGCTCAGCTAGCAGTTGCACCTGGTTCGCATACTCTTGCGGCAACACTGCCTTTCGGTGTATTCCAGTATGGCTTCAACAATGATGATTCATACGGATATCCGGGCGGTTTGTCACTTTCACCTGTAGCCGTGGTTTCAGGAATTGACGCAACACCTGAGTTCTCAATCAACCCGATTAACACCCAACACTGTGTTGACGGTTTTGTATATGATCAAAACAATCAGCCGGTAACCGGAATCAGGGTTGACTTTGAGCAAAGAGGCGCCAACCCGGGAGCAGGATTTGCATTCACGGGAATAAACGGAATAGCGCAATATTGCTACACCGGTACAAATCCGGGTATGGATACAATTATCGTATCAACCGGTATCTTCTCCGACACTGTTTACAAGAGATGGGACGGAGCGCTTCCTGTTGAGCTGTCATCATTCACTTCCACTGTTACAAACAGAGACGTGAAGCTCAGCTGGTCAACATCCGAAGAGATCAACAATTCCGGATTTGACATTGAAAGAAGTGCAGTTGCAGGCGCATGGATAAAGGTAGGATTTGTAGCAGGAAGCGGAACAACTTCCGAAGTCAGGAACTATGAATTCACTGACAGGAATCTCGCAACCGGCAGTTATCAATACAGACTGAAGCAGATCGATTACAACGGAAACTTCGAATATTTCAACCTCAGCAATGAAGTTGAGATCGGAGTACCGGCGAAGTTTGATCTTGCACAGAATTATCCGAATCCGTTCAACCCGAGCACAAAGATCAACTTCTCGCTTCCGGTTGACGGCAATGCGTCGCTTACTGTATATGACAACAGCGGAAGGCTTGTAAGCTCCATCGCAAGCGGTTTCAAGGCAGCAGGTTACTATTCTGTTGACTTTAACGCTGCAAACCTTTCAAGCGGCATCTACTTCTATAAGCTTGAGTTCACAGGTTCAGGACAGAACTTCAGCAAGACAATGAAGATGACCGTAGTGAAGTAAGACAGCAGATTCACTCCGCTATTTATTCAGGCGGGACACTGAAGAAGTGTCCCGCTTTTTTTATACTCAATTGATGTGCCTTAGTACCTGACTTTGGTGTACAAAAATTTTTGAATGTTACATTGCAAATGTCCGGGGTAATTTGCTCATGTATAAATCGGTGATATATCTTTTACAACCCTTAAAATCAGGAAGGAGATCATGAGAAAAGACAGCAAGATCTTGAGAGTTCTCTTTGTGCTGATGCTGATGTTTGCGGCTGCAGGGATAACCAGCGCGGCACTGGACACAAAGGGTACTGACTTCTGGATTGCATTTCCCGGCAATTATGCAGGTGCTGACTATTATCAGGCACTGTTCATTACAAGCGATGTCAATACCAACGGAAATGTGAGCATCCCCGGAATTGGCTTCAGCCAACCATTCTCGGTTGTTGCCAATACAGTAACAACAGTGACGTTCCCGCAACTGGTTGACGTTCAGACAAATGATGCGATAACAAATCTTGGGATTCATGTAACATCGGATCAGGAAGTTACAGTTTACGGACTCAACCGAAGACAAGCGACAACGGACGCATACCTGTCATTGCCGGTTGATATTCTGGGCACAGACTATTACGTGCTTGGATACATGAATGTCAATATTGTAAATGCAAATCAGTTTCTTGTACTTGGCACAGTCAACAACACGAATGTAACAATTACAACCACAGCCACAGTGGGCGGCAGGGTTGCAGGTGTGCCGTACAATATTGTTCTTAACCAGGGAGAAACCTATCTGCTGAGAGACCCCAATTCAATGCCTTCAGACCTCAGCGGCACCAAGATCGTCTCCGATCAGCCGATCGGAGTTTACGGCGGGCATCAGTGCGCCAACATACCTGCGGGTTATGTTGCATGCGACCACATTGTTGAAATGATCCCGCCAAACACGACACTTGGAAAGAATTTCCTGACGGTCCCGCTTGCCACAAGGCTGAACGGTGATGTCTGGAGAATAATGGCATCAGCAAACACAACTACCGTTACCATAAACGGGATTCCTCAGGCACCTATCAATGCCGGGCAGTATATTGAGACCGTACTTACAACAAGTTCAGTTATCACCTCTGACAAGCCTGTACTTGTTGCGCAGTATTCGCCGAGCTCATCATTTGACGGTGTAACATCGGATCCGTTCATGATGCTTATCCCGCCGTTTGAGCAGTTCCTTGCTTCTTACACGGTAACGACACCTGCATCTGGCTTTGCAATCAATTACATAAACGTAGTAGCGCCGAACACTGTTGTCGGGACGCTGACGCTTGACGGAGTTCCTGTACCGGTTGCAAACTTCTCACCGATCGGAGCAAGCGGATATTCAGGAGCACAGCTTCCTGTCGCCGGAGGTACGCACAATCTGGCGGCAACACTTCCGTTCGGGTGCTTCGTTTACGGATTTGACAGCTATGACTCATACGGATATCCCGGCGGACAGGCACTGTCACAGGTTGCAATAGTTTCAAGCCTGTATCTGACGCCGAGGACGGACATAAATCCGATCAATACACAGCATTGCGTTGATGCACTGGTGAAGGATCAGAACAACAATCCTCTGCCGGGCATAAGGGTTGACTTTGAAAGAAGAGGCGCAAATGCGGGTGCAGGATTTGCGTTCACCAATAACAGCGGTATAGCAACATACTGCTATGTAGGAGCAATTGCAGGAGTGGACACGATCATCGGTTCTACCGGCAGTCTCAGGGATACCGTATTCAAGACATGGCAGGGTGCGTTGCCTGTAGAGCTTGCTTCATTTGCCGCAGATGTATCCGGAAGGAATGTAGTGCTGAACTGGAAGACAAGCACTGAGCTTAATAATGCAGGATTTGATGTTGAAAGGTCGGCGGAAGGCGTATGGACAAAGGCAGGATTTGTTTATGGGGCCGGCACAACAAATGAGCCTGTAAACTACACATTTACGGACAGGAATCTTGCATCAGGCACATACGGATACAGGCTGAAGCAGATCGATCTGAACGGAAACTATACATACTACAATCTTGCGGGTACGGTGGAAGTCGGAATGCCGGAGAAGTTTGAACTCTCGCAAAACTATCCTAATCCGTTCAACCCGGAAACAAGAATTGACTTTGCGCTGCCGGTCAACGGCCAGGTAAGGCTGACGGTTTTTGACAACGCAGGGAAGGAGATCACAGGCGTACTGAACGCGCAGATGAGTGCCGGATATCATTCGGTAGCATTCAATGCTTCGGGACTGTCGAGCGGAATATACTATTACAGGCTTGAAGTTAACGGAGAAGGTGCGGCGTTTAGTAAGACGATGAGGATGATGCTTGTGAAGTAACGGGTGGTATTGTTGTAATTGAGGGGCGGGAATATATATTCCCGCCCGCTTTATTTATTCTCTGCCCACTCTTACGATTTCGTCATCAACTTCTTTCAAAAACTCTGAACTGATCTCCCTCATCCGGATCACTTCATATTCATTCTTCACATTCTCGCCGTAAACACCCTGTTTCATTAGCATATTTGTGACGGCAGTGCTGTTTGCTTCGATTGCTTTGAGAAAGCTCTCCTTTAAAATAAAGGACTTTTCCCATTCCGGAACAGTCTCAAAGCCGTTAACCTCTGCATAAAGCTTCTCGAGTCTTGTCCGGTAAAGTTCAAGGTCCTTGTAATAAACAACATCACCTGTATACTCCCTGAATATAGTGCCGAAGTTGTTCAGCTTGTACAAGTACTCGAACTTCCTTCTTTGAAGCCCGTGGCTGACATCCTGACACGCCGAAATGCAAATTAACATGATCAGTAAAAATGATGTCAGAGCTCTCATTCAGAAGTTCCTGTAATCAATTCTCGGCCTTGCATGAACTGACAGTCCCGGCTGAATGTCTCTTGAAGAGCTGAATTCCAGAAATCCGGCGAAACCTATCATGGCTGCATTGTCTGATGTGTATTCGTTTTCCGGAAAGAGGATTATATAATCCTCTTTCCCCATCTCCCCAAACCTCCCTCTCACACGGCTGTTTGCCGACACGCCCCCCGATACAGCAATGGTCTTCACTCCAAACTTCTTCGCCGCCTTAAAGGTCTTCTCGTACAGCATGTCAACTATTGCCTTCTGGTATGACGCACATATTCCGCTTAGCTCTTTTCCGTCCGGCAGTCTTCCTGAATAGCTCTTTCTTAAATAGTACAATAGCGATGTCTTGATGCCTGAAAACGAAAAGTCAAATTCCGAGTTCTTGATTACGGCTTTGGGAAACCTGTGGTACTCCGGGTCACCCTCTTTTGCCAGGTCATCGATCAGTTTGCCGCCGGGATAGCCAAGCCCGAGAAGTTTTGCGCCCTTGTCAAATGCCTCTCCCGCAGCATCATCGATCGTCTTCCCTATGATGCGGTGCCTGAAGCGCTCTTCAACAAGTATCAAAAGCGTATGGCCTCCGGAAATGATCAGGCCAAGAAACGGAAAATTGATCATCTCACTGCCGATGAAAGGGCTGTATAAATGTGCCTTTATGTGGTTTACCGGAACAAACGGTTTTCCGAGAGAAGCCGAAAGACCCTTTGCGAAATTGGCGCCAACCAGCAATGCTCCTATTAAACCGGGCTCCGTTGTGCCGCAGATAAGGTCAATATCCTGTATGTTCACTCCTGCCGTATTCAGGGCTTCATTCGTTACCGGAATAATTCTTTTGAGGTGCTCGCGGGATGCAACCTCCGGTACTACTCCGCCGAATTCAGAATGAAACAGCTGAGTTGAGATAATGTTGGAGAGAACATTGACTCCGTCAAGCACAGACGCAGATGTTTCGTCACAGGATGTCTCTATGGCAAGTGTCAGCAAAACGGGGCTTTAAACTTTTTAGAGGGGTATTTCATTATATGTTCGGAGTTCAATTCTATTGACTTAACAAGCCATTAAATTTAATTTGAGCCGTGAATAATAGCACAATCGCGAAACTTTTTGTATTCCTAATTTCCTTCCTTTGCTTCGCTGAAAGCGGTGCAAATGCTCAGGTCAAACTGCTGATCCCTATGGAGCCTTCCCAAACAAATCATTTGAAAGCGTATGGGATCGCATACAGGCATCTTCTGAACGGAAAGGAACTTGACTGGCTGCTGAATTACAGAGGTGGTTCATTTCTGTTCAACTATGAAAAGTTCCTCGAGGATGAATGCCGTATCAAAGGCGTCTCCTATGAATTGCTCAACGGTACTCAGACTGCCGTTGTTTATGCGGATGCGCAATCAGACGAGAACAATACACAAATAGAACGCCTCGAAAAGGTCGCAAAGATCGCCGTCTATGTACCGCCGAATGCACTTCCATGGGATGATGCCGTACAGCTTGTGCTCGACTATGCCGAGATCCCCTACGAAAAGTTATGGGATGAAGAAGTGTTGAATGGGAAACTTAAGGGCTTCGATTGGCTGCACCTGCATCATGAGGACTTCACCGGGCAGTACGGAAAATTCTTTGCAACTTACGGTTCGTCTCCATGGTACCTCAACCAGAAAATGATAAACGAGGAAATGGCCGCGAAGTTTGGATTCCGGAAGGTTTCTCAGCTGAAGCTCGCTGTGGTTCGCAAACTTCAGGAATATGTTGCTAACGGCGGCTTCCTGTTTACAATGTGCTCTGCCACTGATACTTATGACATTGCGCTTGCAGCTGCGGGCACTGACATCTGTGAGACAATGTACGACGGAGATCCCTCCGACCCTGATGCAAACAGCAAACTCAATTTCGGAGAGTGCCTTGCATTTGAGAATTTCACTGTTGACCTGAATCCGTATGTATATGAATATTCTAACATAGATATGACTAATCAGCTATTGTCTTATGGCCAGTTCAACGATAATTTTAA
This sequence comes from uncultured Ignavibacteriaceae bacterium, assembly GCA_964615795.1. Lineage (GTDB taxonomy): Bacteria > Bacteroidota > Ignavibacteria > Tepidaquicellales > Tepidaquicellaceae > JADJAH01. The sequence continues at coordinate 18,965 of CAZTQR010000036.1, read as the reverse complement.
ACTGGTTGAATTCTCTGCACGCCTTGATCCTGTTCCTACTATGCTTACTCAATGCCATACTTATCTCATCAGCGGCTTCATGGGGCAGACAACAGGCTTCAACAAACAGTTCCTGAAAAATAATGTGACCATTCTCGGAATGAACGAAGGGACCGATATTGTGAAATACATTCACGGCAATTACGGCAAAGGCACATTCACTTTTTTCGGCGGCCATGATCCCGAGGATTATCAGCATGCTGTGGGGGATCCCAAGACAGAGCTTGATCTCTACCCGCACTCACCGGGATACCGGCTCATTCTGAACAATGTGCTGTTTCCGGCTGCGAAAAAGAAAAAGCTCAAGACCTGAAGCCGTCTTGTCTTTTCGAAGGTCTCTTATTCTGTCTCTTGTGCTGTTCCTTCTTGCAGGGTGTGCAAGAATTGAACAACCTTCACTGACACAACTGACAATCACCGACGATCTCGGTAATGATCTTAAACTCACCCGCCCGCCTGAGAGAATTGTCTCCCTCGCTCCCAACATTACAGAAGCGCTCTTTTCCATCGGAGCGGATTCGCTCATTGTTGGCGTTACCGACCTGTGCGATTTTCCCCCGCAGGCCAAAAGCAAGAGATCTGTCGGCAGCTACATTAGTCCTGACTTTGAGGCGATCATTGCCCTCAAACCGGACCTTGTGATCATGTATATAACAAATGCGCAGGGTATTGCTTATCGTACTATTACAGGTAACGGCTTAAAAGTATTCGTATCGAATCCTGTTGATCTCAATGGAATCAAGAAGATGCTCTCTGATTTTGGGAAGATCTCATCAAAAAAGTTGCAGGCTGATTCTGTAATCCGTCAGATCACTGAGAAAGAGGAAGAGATGCGGACCTTCGCTCAGGCAGATAGTGCGTTCATTGTAATTTCGGTTGACCCGCTGATGACGGCTGGAGGAAAGACTTACATCAGTGAAATACTGAGGCTCTCCGGATTTGTAAATATCTTCGGTTCAGAAACCACTGAGTATCCCGTCATTAATCCGGAACAGATTATAAATTTACAGCCGGGGTTCATAATCTTTCCTGCCGATACTGCAGACATATCAAAGATCACAGGCTCTGTTGACGCACTGCATCGGACAACTTCGGGCACTCTCAGGAATTCAGTTATTATCAAGATTGATGACGACATTATGTTCAGGCCCGGTCCGAGAGTGATTGATGCTGTGAATGCTCTCCGCTCGCGGCACAGATAGGTTCGCTGCTGTTTTGCCGTTGCATGCTCTTATGCTGTTGAATTCTTCACTTCATTTTGCAGGCACATTTCATAACTTCTATTCATGATTTCGCTCAATGGTATATCAGTAAGATACGGCTCCAAAGTGCTTTTCGACGAAGTGTCGTTGCGCTTCGGAGGCAAGGACAGGGTTTCGCTTGTGGGCTCAAACGGAGCCGGTAAATCAACAATGCTCAAAGTGATTGCCGGATTGATCAGGCCTGACTCAGGCGAAGTTGCAGTGTCCAGGCATACTACAGTCGGATATCTTCCTCAGGAAGGCATCGAATTCTCCGGCAAAAGCCTCTATGACGAAGTGTATTCAGCCGCAGGCGATATCAACAAGATCCAGGAAGAACTCACGGCAATTGAAAAGGAAATGGCGGAGGTTAACGATACTTCCTCAGATGAGTTCATGGATCTTCTCAATGAATACGGCGAGTTACAGGAGCGTTTCCTTTTGCTTGACGGATTCAGGCTGAAATCAAAGATCGAGAAGATACTTATGGGACTCGGATTCAGCGTGGATGATCTGAACCGTCTGACCGATGAGTTCAGCGGCGGCTGGCAAATGAGAATTGCGCTTGCTAAGCTTCTGCTCTCAAATCCCTCCGTCCTTCTTCTCGATGAGCCGACAAATCATCTCGACATTGAATCATTGCTTTGGGTTGAGAACTATCTGAAGTCCTATCTCGGAGCAATCGTGCTTGTCTCCCACGACCGAAGCTTTCTAGACAATATTTCCGAAAAGACCATTGAATTGTCGATGGGAAAAGTGACTGAGTATTCGGGAAATTATTCATTCTATAAGGAGGAGAAGGAAGTAAGAAAGCAGTTGCTTGAGAATCAGTATTTCAATCAGCAGAACTATCTGAAACAGCAGGAAAAGTTTATTGAGAGGTTCAGGTATAAGGCCACAAAGGCAAGAGCCGTGCAGAGCCGCATCAAGCTTCTTGAAAAAATGGATAAGATAGAACTTGAGGATGAGGAGTCCGCGGTAAGATTCTCATTCCCTCCGGCTACTCATTCGGGAAAGGTTTCTATCGAGATAAGCGGACTGACGAAAAGCTATGACGGCACAAACAATGTGCTTGAGAACATTGACCTGATTATCGGCAGGGGAGAGAAGATCTCTCTTGTCGGTGTCAACGGAGCAGGGAAATCTACACTGACAAGGATCATTGCCGGTATAGAGCCTTTTGACTCCGGGATTGTAAAGGACGGGCATCTTGTTGCAAAGAAGTTTTATGCACAGAATCAGGCTGAAGCGCTTGATCATGGCAAAACTGTGCTTGAGACAATGGAGTCTTCTGCCACCGGGGAGATTACAAAGAACCTCCGGTCTATCCTCGGCAGTTTTCTGTTCAGGGGCGATGATGTTTTCAAAAAGGTTGGCGTACTCTCAGGAGGTGAGAAGTCAAGACTGGCGCTTGCGAAGATGCTCATAGAGCCATCAAACTTCCTCATACTTGACGAGCCCACAAATCACCTTGATATGAGGTCTAAAGAAGTGCTGATGAATGCGTTGCATGATTATCAGGGTACAGTGCTTATCGTTTCCCACGACAGGGAATTCATGGACGGAATTGTGAACAAAGTGATAGAGGTAAAAGACAGGAAGATCAGAACTTACAACGGAAATGCGAGGGACTACATCGAAGCGAAGGAAAAGGAACTGCTGTCATCCGGTGCCGAAGAAGTGCACCTTTCAAAGCATCTTACAAACGCAAAGGACAAACCGTCTGAAAGAAAGCAGTCCGGCTTTGAGCTGAAGAAGAAAAAGAAAGAGTTCGCCAAACTTGTACAGCCTTTGAAAACACAGATCAAAGTCCTTGAAAACGAGATCTTTGCAATTGAGGAAAAGCTGAGAAAGATGGAAGAACTCATGGGAGGAGACGGATTCTACAGTGGCGGCCATGACATAATCAAAACTACGAACGAATATAACAGTTTAAAGGAAAGCCTTAAAAAGGTATATTCTGAATGGGAAGAGCATACTTCCCGGCTTTCGGAAATTGAGTTGCAATTTGAAAATCAATAAATAAATCAACCGTAAAATGAAAAAGAGTTTCATATCTATTCTTCTTTCGGCTCTTATTCTTGGCATGAGCTCCGGTATTTATGCCCAGGCCAACAGTCCTCGCTTCAGCTTAAGCGGTGAAAGCGCGAAGAAGACCCTTAGTCTGAAAGAGCGCGATTACCAAACCGCTCTGAATGAAGAAGCAAAGCGGACCGGCAAGTTCAACCTTTTTTACATTGATCTGCAGCTCGGCTACGGTGCCACAAATCCAAATTATGACGTTAAGTCCGGAGTCTCCGGGGTGTCGTCGGAATCCAAAGGGGGATTTGTTACTGCGGCTTTCATTACTCTGACTCTTTTTGATATGCTCAACTTCACAACCGGCCTTGATTTCACAAAGAAAAACTTTGGCCTGACTGCTCCGCTTGATCCCGATTCGCTCATTTCAACTCCGCAGGAAATTTCGAACAGTTTCATTAACATTCCCATAATGTTCAACTTCGGCGGACAGCTTTCAAAGGATGTCGGCCTTCAGCTTTCAGCAGGACCTTACTTCGGCTTTTTGATGGGTGATGAAGATAACATCAAAGAGCTTGGGCTTAAGAACTTCGATTTCGGAATTGATGCAATGCTGACAGGAGATTATGCATTGAATCCTTTTGTAAGTATACTGCTTGGTACCGGTTTTCAGTTCGGCGGACTTAACAATCTCGGAAGCAACTTCAGCATTGAAAACGTGAAAACCAACAATTGGAGGGTGTTCAGCGGCGTCAGATTCGGACTCTGATCTTTTGATCTGAAATCCTGATTTCCGGCCGCAGTTTCCGAGAAACTGCGGCTGTTCTTTTTCAGTTTGTGCCTTCAATCAGTCGTTTAATTTGTGAGTGTATATGAATATATTTGCCCACCGTGCCAAAAAAAAATCAGCCAAAACAGCCTGTTCAGGCGCAAAGATCAGCATCCTCAGACCTTGACCTGTTGACAGGCAAGTATTTCTGGATCACTATTCCTTTGCTTGCTGTCATCTATTATCTGAGCAGTAAGTATTCTCCGGGCTTCTATCAGGACGACGAGATCGGCCACTTCATCAATATGAAGGAATTCTGGAATGACCCTTTCATTATTCTCGGAAACTGGCCCAAGCCCGGGTACAAACTCTTCATGGTTGTTCCTTCGCTATTCGGATATGAGGCAGTCTTGTTTTTCAACGCCCTTATTGCATCTGTTACCGTATATCTGACCTATCTTCTGGTTAAAGCTTACGATCTCAAGTATGCGTTTTTCGGTGCTCTGATACTGGCGCTTCAGCCGCTCTACTTTGATCTTTCATTCAGGTCCTACGCTGAGATCTTCACCGCGATGCTCCTTGTGCTTATGATACTCATGTACCGCAAAGAGAAGTATATTCTTGCCGCGCTTATCTGCGGATATGTCTTTACGGTCCGTCAGGAAGCGGCTTTGCTCGGAATTGTCCTTGCCGTAATGCTATTTATGAAGAGACAGTACACTGCGATAATAATGCTCGGGGTTTTCCCGCTTCTGTTCAACATTTTCGGATATCTTAAGAGCGGCGACATTCTTTACGTCATTTCCGAAATGAACACGCTCGGGGCAATGGATTTCGGCGGAGCAAACAGGGGTTTCTTCCATTACTTCAAAGTTTACATTTTTATTGTCGGCCCGGTTTGCCTGACGCTGTTTCTTCTTGGCTTCTTTGGCTTTCTTGGAGATTCAACCAAAGCAAAGGCATATGTAGAGAAGTATTCACTGCCATTCATTGTCTTTTCAATCACATTCCTTGTGCAGGCAATGCTTATGGTAAAAGGCACGAACCCCGGAACATGGAGATACCTTCTTCACATTTCCCCGCTTGCGGCGTTCTTCGCCACAGTAGGGCTGAACAACCTTTCTGCAGACGCATTCAGGAAGACGGCTTACATCATAACCGGAATACTGTTGTTCCTTACTTTGGTGTTCATGTCAAAGGAAACAAACGGACTTGATCTCACCGATGCCTCTGAATACGGTAAACTTGCCGTGGTAGCTGTTACAGGGGCGCTAATCGCCATGCTTTCAGCCGGGGACAAGAGAGCATATCTAAACAAACTGTCTGTTGTTCTTGTGCTGTTGTCTGCCGTGTATCTGTTCATAAGTTTCAAGCCGAGGCAGTTCTCTCCGGAGAATCTTGCGGTAAAGGCCATGGGTGCATATCTTGCTTCTGCTGAGTTTGATTCAAAGAAGATCATTGTGACCACGCAAACCTCCAGCCCCGTGTTCCTGTTCGGGGATTTTCCATCGGAAAGAAAGAAGAACTTTGTACACCTTAACACAAAGAATCTTGCGCAGGCACAAAAGGGGGACATCATTGTATGGGACACACATTACGGATACAGGCCCGAGTATGAAAATGATGTGAAACTTGAACAACTGCAGAAAGACCCCGGCCTGAAACTTCTCAATCAGTTTACTTCGGGCGACAAGAGGTATCAGGCATTTGTATTTGAAAAAGTGAATTAATATGAATCATAAAGAATGAAACCCACAAAGGAAAGTTTCGAGAAATGGAATGAGGAACTGGCTGAGAAGCACGACCTTGATAAGTTCTACAATCATCCCAATTTTGCATTCAGATACATCGAACAGAAGAGGATCTCAAAACTCATAGAACTGGCGGAGATCAGAAATGGCGACAAAGTGCTTGAAGTGGGCTGCGGTGCAGGCCACATACTTGAGCAGATAAAGACAGGAGAGCTCTACGGAATTGACATTTCCGACATTCAGATAAAAAGGGCAAGCGAAAGACTCGGTTCAAAGGCCGTTCTCACAAAAGCGCCCGGAGAGAAGATTCCCTATGAAGACAAGTACTTCAACAAAGTGCTTTGTTCCGAAGTGATCGAGCACGTGCTTGATCCAAGGGAAGTGCTGAAGGAGATCTCGAGGATCATGGCTGACGACGGAATACTTTCTCTGTCAATTCCAAATGAGGATGTGATCAATTCAACGAAAAGATTTCTTAAGAAGTCGGGCCTTATCAGGCTGATTGACAATAAGAAGGACACGGAAGGCTGGGAGCTTGCTTCAAAGGATAATCTTGATGAATGGCATTTGCACAGCTTCTCACTTGAGCTTGTGGAAAAGTTTGCATCGGGCATTTTCAGGGCAACCAAAATAGCAAGGATCCCCAATGCGGTTTTTCCTGCAAGATTCGTGATTCAATACAGGAAGATCTGATCTTGAGAACTGACGGTGCGAACTGCCTGATCTTCGGCGGCGGCGGATTTATCGGATCTCATCTCGCTGATGAACTTCTTTCGGCCGGCTGCAAAGTCACTGTCTTTGACAAGCTCAATTTCTCACGTCGCAATATTGAGCATATCTCCGCAGATGTAAAAGTTATTGAGGGCGACTTCAACAATCAGGTTGACCTGGAGAATTCTCTTGCCGGAATTGATTACGTCTTTCATCTTGTAAGCTCGACACTTCCTGCTAACTCAAACGAGAACCCTGTTTACGATGCGGAGACAAATCTTTTGTCATCTCTGAATCTTTTCAGGGAGTGTGTTGAGCGAAATGTTAAGAAACTGGTCTTTCTCTCCTCCGGAGGAACAGTCTATGGCATCCCTGAGAGCGTTCCGATAACTGAAGACCATCCTTCAAAACCGGTTTGTTCATACGGAATAATCAAAAAAACCATCGAAGATTATCTTTACCTGTTCAACTATCTTCACTCACTTAATTATGTTGTCTTCAGGCTTTCCAACCCTTACGGTGAAAGGCAGAATCCCTTTGCCGCTCAGGGAGCGATTCCGGTATTTCTTAACCGGATACTGAAGGGAGAGCAGATAACTGTCTGGGGAGACGGAAGTGTGGTCAGGGATTATATCTACATAAAGGACGCCGTCAAAGCCCTTGTTTCATCAATATCAAAAGAGACCGTGCACCGGGTATTCAACCTTTCTGCAGGAGCCGGACATTCGCTTAATCAGCTTCTTGAGATCATGAAGGAAGTTACGGGGCGTGAAGACATGAAGGTGAAGTACGAGCCGGCGCGAAATTTTGACGTGCCGGTAAGCATTCTTGACAATTCAAGAATTCGGAATGAGCTGAACTGGAAGCCGGAGACCTCATTGCGAAGCGGGATAGAAGCAACCTGTAATTATCTGAAGTCATTGCATGACTGACAATTCAAACATTACCCTGAGCGTATTTTTTCCGGCCTACTATGATGAAAAGAACATTGGCAAAGTAGTTGAATCGGCGCTGAAAGTTCTTGAAGAACTGAAGCTGAAAGACTACGAGATCACGATCATAGAGGACGGAAGTCCTGACAAAACTGCGGAAGTTGCAGACGAACTGGCCCGAAAACATCCGAAAGTGAATGTGATCCATCATGAAAAGAATATGGGTTACGGTGCAACATTGCGTGACGGGTTCATGAATGCAAGAATGGATTATGTATTCTATACGGACGGTGATAATCAGTTCGACCTTGAGGAGCTGAAGAAGTTTGTTGCTCTGGTTCCGTATACGGATATTGTTGTGGGCTACAGAAAGAAGAAGCAGTACTCGACTTACAGAAAAGTCACTTCACTTGTATATAATTTTGTGCTCAGATATCTCTTTGATATTGATTACGTGGATGTTGACTGCGCATTCAAGCTGATAAAGACTGACCTGTTCAGAAGGATCAACATAGAATCGGTTGACGCTTTCATTGATGCGGAAATACTTCTTAAGGCAAGGCTTCTGGGTTACACTTCTACCGAGGTTGGGGTGAAGCATCTGCCGCGGGTTGACGGCATATCAACTGGAGCGCGTCCGTCGGTGATCTTCAGGACGATCAGGGAAATTGCTGAATACAGAAAGCAATATCTTAAAGAAATAGAAAAGATCAACGCGGCTTCCTGAATCAACCGTCTATCTTCACATATTTAAGCCTGAGGGAGTTTCCAAGCACCGTAACTACATCACTGAATGCCATCAGCATTGCCGCCATTACAGGACCGATCATTATGCCGTACGGGACAAGCAGTCCGGCAGCTATGGGAATTGCAAGAGCATTGTAGAAGAATGCCCAGAAGAAATTTTCCTTTATTACGGTAACAGTCTTTTTGGATATGTTGATGGCCTTTATCAGGCTGTTCAGATCATCCTTCACCAGTATCACATCCGCCGAATCAATTGCAATATCCTGTCCCGCGCTCATGGCTATGCCTACATTTGCCTTTGCCAGTGACGGGGCATCATTTATCCCGTCACCGACCATTCCCACGATCCTGTCCTTTGACTGAAGTCCGGAAACGATCTTCTCCTTCTCATCCGGAAGGGTCTTTGATGTGTAGTTGTCAATGTCCAGTTCGATGGCAACCCTTCTCGCGGCAGATTCATTGTCGCCGGAGATCATGAACACATCAATGTTCTTCTTCTTCAACTGCTTTACAATTGAAGCGGCTTCATCCTTTATCTCGTCATCTATCTCTATCACCCCGGTAACCTCGCCGTCTATGCCCACAAACAGATTGCTCTTGCTCCCTTCAAATATGATATTGGAAAACGATATTCCGTTTTGCCTGAGGAACTGCTCATTGCCCACAACGATCCTCTTGCCGTTGATCACTGCCTTCACACCCAGCCCGCTTTCCGTCGTAAAGTCTTCCACGGGCAGGCCGTTGCGGATGTTCTGATCCAATGCGTATTTGACAATGGATTTTGCTATGGGATGAGATGAATGCTTCTCAAGTGAAAAGACATACTTCAGGATGCTTTCCTTCGAATATCCGTTGAATACATAAACGTTCTTGACTGTTATCTGTCCGGTGGTAAGCGTGCCGGTCTTGTCAAAGCAGACAGTATTGACCTTCATGAGATTCTCAATGCCGTCAATGTTATTGAACAGTATTCCGTTCTCCGCCGCACGGCCCACTCCAAGCACAATAGCGATAGGGGATGCAAGTCCGAGAGCGCACGGACAGGCGATAATGAGAACGGACACGGCAAACAGCAGAGACTTGTCAAACGCCGCATTCAGGATGAAGAACCATACAGCGAAAGTAATTATCGAGATCAGTATCACTATTGGCACAAAGACTGCTGAGATCTTGTCCGCCAGCTTCTGGATCTTCGGCTTTTGAGCGGAAGCGTCCTTCACGAGAGCGATAACACGTGAGAGCATTGTATCTTTGCCCACTCTTTCGGCCCTCATTTTCAGAAATCCGTTCTTAAGCATTGTCCCGCTCATCAGCTCATCGCCGATCGCCTTTTCAACCGGGAGGCTCTCTCCGGTCATCGCGCTTTCGTCAACAACCCCGAAACCTTCTGTCAGCCTGCCGTCAACAGGGATCTTGTCGCCGGTCTTCACTATTACAATGTCATTCAGCTTAACCTTCTTGAAAGGCACGAAGAGCTCGTTCCCGTCTCTCACCACATTTACAACTTTTGCCTGAAGATCCTTCAGCTTTTTTATGGATGTCTGCGTACGTGATTTCAGCACTGCCTCGAGATAATTACCGATCAGTATGAAAGTAATGATCATTGCGGCAGTCTCAAAATAGACCTCCTTTGTTCCATTCAGTACTGCTATGTTCAGGCCGAAAATCGCATTTGCAGCAATAACCGTGCTGTAGATGTAAGAAGAAAGACTGCCAATGGTTATGAGCGTATTCATGTCGAATTTTCCGCTCTTCAGTGACGTCATTGCTCCGCGGAGGAATTTGGACCCGCACCAGAATACAACAACGGTTGACAAGGCAAACAGAACCGCCAGCAATAATTTTTCCGGAAGATGGATGTACGGAATATGGAAATGATCCTTCATGCTGAGAAGCATTATGAACCCGGAAAGAATTGCGGACACATAGATCTTGTACTTGAGGAGTCTGAGGCTCTTCCTGCGAGCCTGTTCCGATTCGTATTCATCATCATCTGAAGAAACCCCAAAGCCGAGCGACTCGACAAGCCTCTTGATCTCTTTCCTTGTTGTCCTTGCCGGGTCGTACGTGACACTGCAGATCTCGGATGTGAAGTTAAGGTCCACCGCGCTTATTCCGTCCGATTTCTCAAGGTATGACCTGATACTCTGCGCACAGCCAGTGCAGTTCATACCTATTACGTCAAATTCGTACAGCTCTTCGGAAGAAGAAACTGCCCTCCGCGTTCTTTTCTCCGCTATGTTGCTTGAGTTCTGCATTTCAGTTTCTTATGATTTTATCCGCAACCCGCATAGCAGGTACGTTTTCGCAAACATCATGGACCCTGACGACATCTGCTCCGTATCTGACTGCTGCCGTATTGGCTGATATTGTGCCATTAAGCCTGTCCGTCACGGCTGCAGGTGCAATTTTGTCAATAAAACTCTTTCTTGAAAGTCCAATTAAGACAGGGTACCCCAGCTTCCTGAGTTCGCCGATGCTTCGGATCAGTTCAATATTATGTTCAAGTGTCTTCCCAAAACCGATCCCCGGATCCAAAATAATCTGTCTCACGCCTGCCTTTCCTGCAATCTCCGCTGAATCCCGCAGGTATGAGATCACTTCCGCGGTTACATCTTCATAAACCGGATTGACCTGCATATTTCCGGGTGTGCCTTTTATATGCATGAGTATGCATGATGCTCCGGATCTCGCTGTCACCTCTGCTATTGCGGGGTCAAATCTGAATCCGCTGATGTCATTCACTATGCGGGCACCGGCTTTCAGAGACTCCTCCGCAACCCTGCTCTTGTATGTATCAACTGAAACGGGAATGCTGACCTTCCGGGATACTTCGGATATTACCGGAATCACTCTTTCCATTTCGGTTTCTTCGGAAACTCTCTCAGCACCCGGCCGTGTTGACTCTCCTCCTATGTCTATGAAATCCGCGCCGCACTTTTCCATTATCAAAGCATCTTCCACGGCTTTCTTCAGATCAGCAGATTCGCCGAAATATTTCCCTCCGTCTGAAAATGAATCCGGTGTGATGTTCAGAATTCCCATGACATAGGTCCGGCTTCCGAAATCGTAAACTCTGTCGCCGAACGTGTATCTCAATTTACTTCGGCTCCCGGTGCTATGTTGCCGTCAACCGTTACAAGCTTCAGCTCCTTCCCTGATTTCGCCGCAAGGAGCATTCCGTGAGATTCTATTCCCATAAGTTTTGACGGCTTGAGATTGTCAACAACTATGATCAGTCTTCCGATAAGCTCTTCCGGTGTGTAATATTCGGAAATTCCGGAAACAATCTGCTTCTCCTTATCTCCCACTTTCAGCCGGAGCCTGAGCAGTTTCTTGCTGTTTGCAACTTTCTCGCATTCAAGCACTTCTGCCACCTTAAACTGCACTTTCCTGAAATCATCAATTGTTATCAGCCCTGCTTCAGTGTTGTCTTCATTTACAGAAGTTTCTTCTTTCTTATGCTCTTCCCCGGATTTTATCTCGTCATCTTCAATGAGAGGGAACAGGATCTTATTTTCGCCAAGTTCAGCGCTGCCCGAGACTGCAGGGTTTGAAGCGTCCTTCCATGTAACGGCCGCAGGGTCAATACCAAGGATTCCAAGGATCTTGTCTGATGCCCCGGGAATGAACGGCCTGAAAAGGACTGCAAGACTGAAGCAAACCCTGAGGCAGTCATTGATTATGCTTCCGCACTTTTCTTTATCTGACTTTATGAGCTTCCAAGGCTCCGTGTCATTGAAATATTTGTTTGCGGCTCTTGCAACATTCATCGCCTCAGAAAGAGCATCCTTTATTCTGAATTCTTCGATCAGTTTGCCTGTCAGATCTGCCTGAGATGATATAAACCGGAAAAGCTCCCCGGATTCAGGCGTAGAAGCCGATTTTTCAGGAATCTTATTGCCGAATTTATTCTTCGCAAACACAACGGTCCTGTTCACGAAATTTCCGAGGATCGCCGCAAGCTCATTGTTATTCCTGGCCTGAAGATCTTCCCATGAAAACTCCGCGTCGCGGTTCTCGGGCAGAGATGCGGCTAGAGCATACCTTACGGAATCAGCGCTGAACTTCGCCACTATGTCTTTTACGAGAATCCCTGTACCCCTGCTCTTTGATTGCTTCTGCCCGCCAATGTTCAGGAATTCATTTGCCGGAACATTCTCCGGGAGTATATACCCGCCGTGAGCCATAAGCATTGCGGGGAAAATTATCGTATGGAACACTATGTTGTCTTTGCCGATGAAATGTATGAGCTTCGTGTTATTGTCCAGCCAGTATTTCTTCCAACCTTCTCCATCGCCCCTCAACTCAAAAAGCTCTTTGGTCGCGGAGATATATCCGATTGGAGCATCAAACCAAACGTATAAAACCTTGCCGTCATACCCCTCAAGCGGTACTTTAACTCCCCATTCAAGATCACGGGTTATCGCCCTTTCCTTTAAGCCTGTTTTCATCCAACCCTTAATGTAATTCATCACATTCTGCTTCCAGCCATCCTTTGATCTCAGCCATTCTTCGAGCTTTTCCTGAAACTTGTCGAGAGGGAAGTGAAAGTGCGTTGATTCCCTTACTACCGGCGTATCTCCGGTGATCTTGGATTTCGGATTGATCAGTTCAAGCGGCGACAGGTTGCTTCCGCAGTTTTCGCACTCATCTCCGCGCGCATTCTCGTATCCGCAGTTCGGACAAGTGCCTGTCACATACCTGTCTGCAAGAAACCTCTTTTCCTTTTCAGAATACAACTGCTTTTCGGATTTCGTAAACAGTATCCCTTTTTCATAGAGGTTGAGGAAGAACTCCTGCGCAGTCTTGTGGTGAACTTCATTTGATGTCCTTGAATAGATGTCAAACTCTATCTTCAGGTCTTCGAATGCCTTCTTGTTTGAGAAGTGGTATCTGTCAATGATCTCACGCGGCTGAATTCCTTCCTGAATTGCAGCCATCTCAATTGCCGTTCCGTGTTCATCGGAGCCGCAAATGAAAATCACATCTTCCCCCTTCAGCCTCATATACCTGACGTAAATATCGGGAGGCAGGTATGCTCCGGCAATGTGGCCTATGTGAAGATGGTTATTGGCATAAGGTAGCGCGGCCGTAACAAGGTATCTTTGGTTATTCTGCATCTTGCAATATACTTATACAGTTCAAAACTAAGAATGTAGAATGTCATGTAAGGAGATGCTTTCTGAATTACACTTCTGCAGAATCTGATTCTGTACTCCCGCTATTCCAGAAATCTCGAGCGGCTTTCGGGGTCGGGCATTCGGCAGGAATCCTTCCTTCCAAACCACTTGTATCTGTTGGCGGCAATGTAATCGTAAATGCTGTCCCTTATGAATGCGGGAATTATGAGGAATGCCTTTGCAAGTGGATAAGGAAAGGGAAGAAGTCGGCCTATTCTGATTGCCGCTTCCGACCGCATGCAGATCTTCTCATTGTGAATAAGCACAACGGTGTCGATCTTATCAGCGTCTTTGCCGAATTTCCTCATGAGTTCTCTTCCTGCATCAGACTGAAGCGATGCAAATCTGAAGATCTTACTTTTGTCGCGGTCCATAATGAAATTCACCGACGAATTGCAAAGGTTGCAGACACCGTCAAAGAGTATGATCGGATTATCGGTCACAGTTTACCTGCATCAGGCGATTTTGTTTAGTTGACGAACTCTGCTGCTCTAAAAAATGTATCTCAAAACTAAGATTAATAATCATTACATTTTATCCAATTTTTTATATGCCTAACACTCCACAGCAAATTGCGGTTATAGGAGACATTCACGGATGTATTCACACTCTGGAAAAAGTGTATTCCAGGATTTCATCCGAGAAGTATATCTATTCTGTAGGAGACCTTGTTGACAGGGGTGCATATTCAAAAGAAGTGGTAACGTTCATTATAGAAAACGGCATCCGGACCGTAAAGGGAAATCATGAAGACATGATGCTTAAAGCGATAGATGCTTCGGATAAACTGCTCGGATTTGTGAACAGGGAGGTTGAACACTATTTTCAGAACGGCGGAGAGGAGACTCAGTATTCATACATCAGTTCAAGGTCAAACAGGGATCTGAAGAAGTTCGGCAGGAAGATGAAGTCTTTGGGCCATTATGATTTCGCAAACAGCATGCCTCTCAGGTTTGAATTCAAGAAAGCAGTCATCACTCATGCCGGAATTGTGAATGACGGAAACGACATGACACTGCTCTGGAACCGCAGAGAGCCGGCATTCATCGGTAAACTGCAGATACACGGGCATACACCGCTTCAGGACTTTTCATACAAGCCGAATCATTACATCAATATTGACACAGGATGTGTTTACAACAACAAGCTTACCGCTGCGGTCATAGATACGGTTGAAGGCAAGGTCTTGGAGATCATTCAGGAAAACTGTGATCCGAGAGACCTGAACTGAAAACTGCGCCGGGATTATCCCTTTCCTGCAACTTCTCCCAACCCTTCATCAAAATCTGCCTGATGAACCTTCGTGCTGTACCTCAATTCCGGCAAGTTTGAAACGCCAAAAAAGCGCTGCACGGCAAACAAGAGAATTGCTGAAATCCGCCCTGTTTCTGCGCATTTTCAGTGATGTTCTGCGTTGTTAAAGACCCCCGTATTCGGTATTTTTGGCCTGTTAAAAATGGGGCTATAGCTTAGTTGGTAGAGCGTTTCGTTCGCAACGAAAAGGTCACCGGTTCGACTCCGGTTAGCTCCACAAAATTATGCTGATCTCTTTATATGGTCTCTCCCGTTGATGCTTATATTCGCGATCTGGATGCATTCTTCTATACAGGCAATAACTGGCAACCCTCTCTTATGGAGCTTCTCAGCGAAATCACTCCCGAAGAAGCATCATGGAGGCCGGCTAAGGGAAGGAACTCGATCTATGAGATCCTCCGCCATTCAAACTTCTGGAAGAAGGCAGTGATCTGCCGGCTCAGAAAAAAACCGATGAGCATAGAAGAACGGCGCAAGGGAAGCTGGACAAGGATGAAAAAGCAAGTGACGGAAGAGCAATGGGCTGAATGCATGGAGGAAACAATAAGAGTGCATGAAGAACTGAAGCATCAGATCAGGAAACACGGAAAGCAATTACACAATGTAAGTTCCCGCGTTTCCAATTACACAAGAGAGATAATCAATCACGAATCATACCACGCCGGGCAGATTGGCATTATCAGGGCGATGCTCGGCAAGAAGGCAATCATCTGAAAATCAAACTAAGTTAAGCTGACCAACACATGGCCAATGAAAAAGTAGTGCCTGTCAATATCGAAGAGGAAATGAAATCCTCTTACATTGACTATTCGATGTCTGTAATTGTAGCCCGCGCTCTGCCTGATGTACGTGACGGACTTAAGCCCGTGCACAGAAGGGTGCTGTTTGGAATGAATGAACTCGGACTTGCGCCCAACAGGGCTTATAAGAAGTCAGCGAGAATAGTCGGAGAGGTGCTCGGTAAATATCACCCTCACGGCGACAAGGCGGTTTACGACACTATGGTCAGGATGGTTCAGGAATTTTCGCTCAGATACCCGCTTGTTGACGGCCAGGGAAACTTCGGCTCTGTTGACGGTGACTCGCCCGCGGCAATGCGTTATACCGAAGCCAGGCTTTCGAGGATCTCCGAAGCCATTCTGCAGGACCTTGAGAAGAACACTGTTGATTTTGTTGCGAACTTTGATGACACGCTTCAGGAACCATCCGTACTGCCGTCAATCATTCCCAACCTGCTTGTGAACGGATCCAACGGCATTGCAGTGGGAATGGCAACGAACATTCCTCCGCATAATCTTGTGGAAGTATGTGACGGACTTACATATCTCATCAAGAATCCCGATGCCGACATAAAGAAGCTTATGAAATTTGTTACGGCTCCTGACTTTCCCACCGGCGCGATCATTTACGGATATGAACCCGTGAAAGAGGCCTATGAAACCGGAAGGGGAAAAGTGATCCTCAGGGCAAGGGCATCCATTGAGACCGAGAAGAACGGAAGACAGAACATCATCATCACTGAAATTCCGTATCAGGTTAACAAAGTAACGCTGATCGAGAACATTGCACAGCTTGTGAGGGACAAGAAGGTTGACGACATCGCCGAGATAAATGACGAGAGCGACAGGGACGGTATGAGGATCGTGATAGGACTGAAGAGGGATGCAAATCCGCATGTGATCATCAACAACCTTTACAAGCACACTCAGATGCAGGTAACATTCGGAGTGATCATGCTTGCGCTTGTTGACGGAGTGCCTAGGATCCTCAACCTCAAGCAAATGATGGAACACTTCATTGATCACAGGCTTGATGTGATTGTGAGGAGGACGAAGTTTGAACTTGATGCCGCAGAGAAGAGAGCTCACATCCTCGAGGGTTACATCATCGCCCTCGACAATATTGATGAAGTGATCAAGCTTATCAAGAAGTCGAAGGATACCCCGACCGCAAAGGAAGGATTGATGAAGAGGTTCAAGCTTTCCGAAATACAGGCGACTGAGATCCTCAACATGCGCCTGCAAAGACTGACGGGGCTTGAGCGCAAGAAGATCGAAGACGAGTACAAGGAAGTGCTTAAGACAATTGAGCGTCTCAAGAGAATTCTCGGAAGCGAACAGCTCAGGCGTGAAATGATCTGTGATGACCTTAAGGTGCTTAAAGAGAAATTCGGCGATGAGAGAAGAACTCAGATCGTGTATGATGTGAAAAAGATGTCTGACGATGACATGATGAAGGAGCTTGTGAAGGAAGAGGACGTTGTGATCACGATCTCGAACAAAGGATTCATTAAGAGGATACCCGTAAATTCTTACAAGGCGCAGGGAAGAGGCGGAAAGGGCATCAAGGGAGCATCAACGGGATCGAGCGAGGATGATTTCATCGAGCACATGTTCATCGGATCAACGCATCAGTACATCATGTTCTTCACCGACAAGGGCAAGTGTTACTGGCTGAAGGTTTACGACATTCCCGAAGGCGGCAGAACTTCAAGAGGAAAATCAATCCTGAACCTGATCGAGAAGGAAAAGGAAGAAGAGATCTCCGCGTTCGTGCTGGTGAAGGATTTCAGCGAGGAATTGTTTGTGACCATGGTTACGAGGAACGGCACTATCAAGAAGACCGCGCTTGAGAGTTATTCGAATATCAGGAGAAACGGCATCAATGCGATCAATCTTGCGGGCAATGACAGGCTTGTGGATGTGAAGCTGACAAACGGCACTCAGGAGATCCTCATCGGAACACACGAGGGACAGGCGATCAGATTCAATGAATCTCATGTAAGGGATATGGGCAGAACTGCGACCGGTGTTCGCGCGATCAGCCTGGCTAAGGGAGATTATGTCATAGGCCTTGTTGCGGTTACACGGCCGAGTGCTACAATACTTGTGGTTACCGACAAAGGCTACGGCAAGCGAAGTGACCTTGCGGATTACAGGATCACTAACAGGGGCGGAAAGGGAGTGATAACTGTAAAGACAACAGAGAAGGTGGGAAAGCTGATCTCCATAAAAGAGGTTACAGACAGTGATGACCTCATGATCATAACAACAAAGGGAATTCTGATAAGGCAGAAGGTGAAGGAGATAAGGGTGATGGGAAGAAATGCACAGGGGGTAAGAGTGATTAGGCTTGGTGAAGGCGACACGATCTCTGCCGTTGCGGGAATTGCGGAAGAAGAAACCGAAGAATGATTTGCAGTCAGAAAAGAATATACAGGAAGTGATTGACATAAGAAGCGATACGGTGACGCGGCCATCCATTGGCATGCTTGAAGCAATGATGAAATCTGAAGTGGGCGATGATGTATTCGGTGAGGATCCTACTGTCAATTTGCTTCAGAGGAAATGTGCCGAGATCACGGGAAAGGAGTCGGCATTGTTTGTCCCCACGGGAGTGATGGGAAATCAGCTTGCAATCAAATCGCATACAGAACCCGGTGATGAAGTTATAGTTGAATCCGAGTCACATATTCTCAATTACGAAACAGCCGCACCTTCCGTCATATCATCAGTACAGCTTTTCCCGGTAAAGGGCGAAGACGGAATAATGAATCCGGATGATGTGAAGAAGCACATACGAAGCGCTGAATACTATTTCCCCAGAACATCTCTTATATGCCTTGAGAATACTCACAACAGGGCGGGAGGAACCATTCAGCCGACGGGGAACATCATTGAGATCTCTTCGCTTGCAAAGGAAAGAGGGATCAGGATGCATCTTGACGGCGCAAGAATTTTCAACGCATCAGTTGAGACCGGTATTAGTGTGAGTGAATACGCATCATACTTTGACTCCATATCTTTCTGCTTTTCAAAAGGGCTCGGTTGTCCTGTAGGATCGGTGCTGTGCGGGGATAGCGCTTTCATAGAAAAGGCAAGAAAGTGGAGGAAGATACTGGGAGGCGGCATGAGGCAGGCAGGGATACTTGCGGGCGCGGCACTGTATGCACTTGAAAACAACATCAGCCGGCTTAAGGAGGATAACAAAAAAGCAAAGATGTTTGCGGAAAAGCTTTCCGGGATCGGGAGAGTCAATGTTGATCCCGGTAGAGTACAGACCAACATTGTGATATTCAGTCTGAATGACATGCCCAAGAACCTCTTTCTTGAGCTCATGAAGAAAAGGGGAGTCATACTTTCTTCGGGCAGTTATGAGTATATAAGAGCAGTGTTTCATTTGGATGTGACTGAAGAGCAGACAATGCTTGCAGTGGAAAAGATCAGAGCCGCGCTGTCATGAGAGAAGTGAACTGCCAT
>CAZTQR010000035.1:5294-30833 GCA_964615795.1 uncultured Ignavibacteriaceae bacterium | reverse complement strand
GCTGCAGCGGGCGATTTTTCTTTGGAGCTTTCTTTTGATCGTTCAAAAGAAAGCGGTTAACTTTCTGCGGATAGAATCCCCACTACAGGCGGCAATCGTAAGCAAATCGTTTTGGACAAGAATGATCATTAAGCATTCGTAACACTTCAAAGTATATAGTTTATGGAGGCTGAATTTCTTAATTTTCACGCAAAATTTACACCGAATGGCGAAAAGCACAGCCAAAGAGAATCCCACCGGGATAAGGCTTAACGAAATTGAAAAGGAACTTGCAGACCTCTCAGAGCAGAGGAACGCGCTTGTTTCTCACTGGAATCAGGAGAAGGAACTGATCAAGTCGATCCGGACAACAAAGGAAGAAATCGAAGGGCTGAAGACTGCGGCTGAGAAGAACGAGCGCGAGGGCAATCTTGCAGGCGTGGCGGAGATAAGGTACGGAAGACTGCCGGAACTGGAGAAGGAGATCATAAAGAAGACCGAAGAACTTGCGAAACTGCAGAAGAGCAACAAGATGCTTAAGGAGGAGGTTGATGCCGAAGACATAGCAGAGATTGTTTCTAAATGGACAGGTATTCCGGTGACCAAGATGCTGGAAGGCGAAAGGGAAAAGCTCGTTCACATGGAAGACAATCTGAAGATGAGGGTGATCGGGCAGGAGGATGCAGTCGAAGCCGTCTCCAATGCGATCAGAAGATCAAGGGCGGGATTGCAGGATGAGAACAGGCCGATTGGTTCGTTCATTTTCCTTGGAACGACCGGAGTGGGAAAGACCGAGCTTGCGCGTGCGCTCGCAGAGTTCCTGTTTGATGATGAGAAGGCCATAGTGAGAATTGACATGAGCGAATATATGGAGAAGCATTCGGTTTCCAGGCTTATAGGCGCCCCGCCCGGATATGTCGGTTATGAGGAGGGCGGACAGCTGACAGAGGCGGTAAGGCGGAAGCCGTACAGCGTAGTTCTTCTTGACGAAATAGAAAAGGCACATCCCGATGTGTTCAATGTTCTGCTTCAGGTTCTGGATGAAGGAAGGCTTACTGACTCGAAGGGCAAGACGGTCAACTTCAAAAACACGATCATCATCATGACTTCAAACCTCGGGTCTCATCTTATACAGGAGAAGCTTTCCGAGATAACTCCTGATAACAGGGACAGGATCATCGGCGAACTGAGAGTTCAGCTGATGGACATGCTGAAGTCCACTATAAGGCCGGAGTTTCTGAACAGGGTTGATGAGATCATCGTGTTCAAGCCGCTGACAGAGAAGGAGATACGTGAGATCGTGAATCTGCAACTGAAGAACCTGCAGGAGCGTGTAGAACGGAACGGCATGAAGCTGAGCATAGATGACGATGTGAAGGACTGGCTCGGCAAACTTGGTTATGACATTGCATTCGGCGCAAGGCCGCTGAAGAGAACCATTCAGAAGCATCTTGTAAATGTTTTGTCAGAGAAAATACTCAGTGCGGATTTTCTTCCGGGAGACGTGATACATGTATTTCTGAACAAGCAGGGACTGATTGAATTTGAGAAGAAGCCTGCCTGATATGGAATTTCCGGACACCGGGATAACGAAGACAGCCAATTGATAAACTACACAGACAACTACTTTGACCTTGAGCTGCTCAAGATCTCGGATATAAAACTGCACGAGGCCACCGAGAATATCAGACTCAGAAACATCTACAACAGGATCTCAAAGTCCAAGTATCTCTTCAATCCCGTAATTGTCGGCCGGCACGATGACGAACTGATCCTGCTTGACGGAGCAAACCGCTACGGATCACTGAAGAGCATTGGATGCAAGCTCATACTTGCACAGGTGATTGATTACAGGAGCAAGGGACTTCGGCTGGATAACTGGAACCATCTTGTTTACGATTTTACCACCGATCATATAGAAGAGTATTGCCGGCTTAACAAACTCGAATACGCTCATATCAGTTACGCGCACGGCAAACAGGAGATCCAGTCAAAGTTTCACTACCTGATGGCGGCCGACCTCATTAACGACAGAAACATACTCGTTAAGTTGTCAACCGATCTTACCGTAATGGTCAGACAGCTCGACAGCATCACAAGGCTGTATTTCAAAAGGTATGACTTTGACAGATCCGAGAGCGACATAAAATACACTGACCTGCGCAAATACACGAGGCGCAAGGGAACGCTCATCGTATTTCCAAGTTTCAAAAAGCACCACATAGTCGAAATTGCAAACAGCCGGTACAGACTGCCTGCGGGCATTTCCCGTCACAAGGTGATCAACCGCGTTCTCCATGTGAAGTATGAGATAAGGAAGCTGAAGAGCGAGAACAATCTGAATGGTAAGCAGGAAGAGCTGAAGCAACTGCTTATTGACAAAATTGACAAGAACAAAGTGAGACAGTATCAGGAATCTGTGATAGTTTTTGATGAATAAAGTTCAGCCGGAGCGAAAGAACAAATGAGCACTGAGTTTTTCATAGCGCGAAGGTATCTGTTCTCCAAAAAGAAGTTCAGTTTTATCACGGTGATATCGCTGATTTCCGTGCTTGGTGTGACTGTGGGCGTTGCGGCGCTCATAATTGTGCTTTCGGTTTTCAACGGTTTCAGCGGCAAGGTTACGGGCATGCTTATCAACTTCGACCCTCACATAAGAATTGAAGCGGCGGGTGAAGGCGGTGTTGCAGACTACAGGGCTCTTGAAACATCCGTTAAGCAGATGGGCTACGCAAATTCATCTGTTTACACGCTCAACAAGGGAATGCTTGCCAATTCAAAGAGCAATGAGGTTGTCTTTGTAAAGGGAGTTGACCAAAACGGTATTGCCGAAGTTTCCGGGATCAAGGAGCTGACAACAATAGGCGATTTTGATCTGAGCGATGAAGGAGGCCTTGGCGGTGTTGTGATCGGATTCTCACTGCTCAACAAGATGAAGGCCATGCCCGGAGACACAATTACGATCTTAAGTCCCGCAGGGCTGGAGATGTCGCTGACTCAGTTTGTTGACCCCAGATCGGCTCTGTTTGTCATCAAAGGCGTGTTTGATTCAGACAACAAGGATTACGACGGCAACTACGCTTTCATCTCTCTGCCCAAGTCGCAGGAATTGTTCAACCTTCAGGGGAAAGTGAACGGGATCGAGATCAGGCTTGCAGACATCAGCAGATCCGAATCCGTAAAATCAAAACTTGAGGATGAACTCGGCGGCAGTTACAAAGTGCAAACGTGGTATGACCTGCACAGTGATTTCTATTCAATACTCAAAGTGGAGAGGACGGGAGTATATCTCATTCTCAGCCTGATAATAGCAGTTGCTTCATTCAACATACTCGGCTCACTTACAATGACTGTGATCGAGAAGAGAAGGGATATAGGCGTACTCAAGGCAATGGGTGCAACAAACAAAATGATCACAAGAATATTCCTGTTCGAAGGGATCTCGGTTGGCGCTATAGGAATGATCGCGGGAACCGCGCTCGGGATACTGATTACGCTCGGGCAGAAATATTTTCAGTTCTACAAACTCGATCCGCTTGTTTACAAGCTTGATGCACTGCCTGTTGAGATGCGCGCAATAGACCTGATACTTGTTCCGCTGGCGGCATTGCTGCTTTGCTTTCTTGCATCAATATATCCGTCAAAAAGGGCGTCTTCAATGGAGCCGGTAAGCGCAATAAGATGGGAGTAGAAGTTTTCGAATACATAAATTGAATTGATTGATAAGGTTAAGGGACATAAAGAAGTCATACGGAATGAAGGACGAAAGCCGGCTCAGAGTATTGAAGGGCATAAGCCTTGACGTTTCAGCAGGTGAGATCGTTTCCATTGTCGGACAGTCGGGCGCGGGCAAGAGCACTCTGCTTCATTTGATCGGAACGCTTGACAAGCCCGATTCGGGTTCATACGAATTCAATGGCAGCGATCTTACCGGAATGAGCGACAGGAAGCTGTCCGAATTCAGGAACAGGGAGATCGGATTCATCTTTCAGTTTCATCATTTGCTTCCTGAGTTCACTGCTCTTGAGAATGTCATGATCGCATCTATGATCGGCGGACGCAAAGACAGTGCATCTGCATCAAAACTGCTTGAGGAAGTGGGACTCAGCGAAAGGCTGAACCATAAGCCGTCAGAACTTTCCGGAGGCGAATCTCAGAGGGTGGCAATAGCAAGAGCGCTGGTCAATTCTCCCGGGCTCATACTTGCCGACGAGCCGACAGGAAATCTTGATACGGAGAATTCGAATGCGATCATTGAACTGATATTCAATCTCAGAAGCAAATACGGGAAGACCTTCATAATCGTTACGCACAATGAAGACTTCGCCGGCAAATGCGACAGGACGATACACCTGCAGGACGGGCTTGTGACTGCAATCAGGGAGCGGAATGATTTGAAAATATCAACACAGGCAGACAATGTCTGAAAAGATAATGACAAAGAACCTGAATCTTTTCTACGGAAAGACTCAGGCGCTGAAAGATATCTCAATCCGGATAAGGTCTAACCATGTAACTGCCCTGATCGGTCCTTCCGGATGCGGGAAGTCCACTTTCCTCAGGACTCTCAACCGGCTGAACGATCTCATTGACTCGGTGAGAATTGAAGGTGAAGTGCTGATAGGCGGGGAGAATGTTTATGCGAAAGGTGTAGATGTTGTTTCGCTGAGGAAGAGGATTGGCATGGTGTTTCAGAAATCCAATCCGTTTCCAAAATCCATATATGAGAACATTGCTTACGGCCCGAAGATAAACGGTGTGCGAAAGAAATCAGAGCTTGATGAGATTGTTGAGCACAGTTGCAGGAAGGCGGCTATATGGGACGAGGTCAAGGACAGACTGAATGATTCTGCTATCGGATTGTCCGGAGGACAGCAGCAGAGAGTCTGCATCGCCCGTGCCCTTGCTGTTGAACCCGACGTATTGCTGATGGATGAACCTGCGAGCGCGCTTGATCCGATCTCCACGGCAAAAGTGGAGGAACTGATTTATGAGTTGAAAAAGAATCTGACTATCGTGATAGTTACTCACAACATGCAGCAGGCGGCAAGGGTCAGCGATCATTGTGCGTTCTTTCTTACGGGGGAACTTGTAGAGTATGACGAGACCGCAAGAATTTTCACTACTCCCTCAAACGAGAAGACGCAGAATTACATTTCGGGCAGATTCGGCTGACCGGGAAAATCAATTACTAAAGTAAAAGAAGAATCTCATGTATCAGTATTTGCAGGAAGAGCTTGAACAGCTGAGATCAAAGATCATCAGGATGGGCAGCCTTGTTGAAAAGCAGATCGGTGACGCGTTTGCAGCACTGTTCACGGGCGATACCGAGCTGGCAGACGCAGTGCTCAAAAGAGATGATGAAGTTGACAAGTTTGAAGTGAGAATTGACAAGCACTGCCAAAGGATCTTTGCGCTTACACAACCCGTGGCCTATGATCTCAGGCTGATAATGGCATCTTTGATGATCAACACCGACCTTGAACGGATGGGTGACCTTGCAGTTAACATTTCTCTCAAGACAAAGTATCTCTCTGACTTTGACGAACTTTTTCATGAAGTCAAGCTGGATGAACTGGCCGGAAAGGTTCATAGCGTTGTAAAAATGTCAATTGACTGTTTCGTAAACGGAGACTCCGAGCTTGCGCGCGAAGTGATAATTGTTGACAAGGAGATAGACCGTCTCGAATCATCCATATTCGACCTGCTGACCGAAAAGATGAAGGAGAACAATGAAATGATAGTCCCCTGCTCTCACATTCTCACTCTTACCCGTAATATCGAGCGGCTTGCCGATCATGCATCGAACATTGCAGAAGACGTGATCTTCCTTATTGACGCAAAGATCATGAAGCATGCTAAGGAACTGCACAAAAAGAGCGAAGGAAACGAGCAATCCGGGTAGTCCTGATGAAGGTTGCTCAAGCGATGCTCTGCCTGGCTCTTTACAGCTTCTTCTCACCCGCTGAATCAGTTTCAGCAGACTCAATTCAGGTCAGACAGAATGATTCGGTGAAGGTCGCAGAAACAAAGACACTGTCTCAGGACTCCCGCTTCTACAGATATGATTCATCTCATGTATGGACAGACAGCCGCGACTTATCGGAAGCTGTGTCCGAAATCACAGGGTCATATGTTTTCAGATTCAACAACGGCGGGCGAAACAGTATCTACTTTAACGGAATATCCGATAAGGAGACCGGCATTTTCAGGGACGGTGTTCAGATAAACGACGTGTACTTCGGCGGCTTCGATGTTCAGTCGCAATCGGTGAATGACATTGAAAGCATAGAAGAGATAAGCGCTGTCTCGTCCTTCATTTACGGCTCCTCTCCCGCAAGCAAGAGTTTCAATATCATTACAAAAGACAAAATTCACAGGAAGCCGTTCTCACAATTCAGGTACTCTCAGGACAGGTTCAATTCGCTTTATGCAGACGTCTTCTTCTCTCTCCCGCTCGCTAAACAAGTCAATTTCCTTGCGGGCGTCACTAAGCATTCGATAGACGGAAGGTACGGCAATTCGGAATTTGATGTGTGGAACGGCAGGTCCAGACTCAGTTATGTTCCGTCGGGCAAGCTCAGCTTTCGTGCAGACTTCTACTACAACAACATCTCAAGAGGCCTGAACGAAGGACTTGACACTGCTCAGGCCACAGCCGAACTGACAGACGAAGACGCAGTCGTAAGAAATCCTTACTCGAACGAAGAGATCGAGCAATTCAATTTCGGTCTGACCGCCGGCGCAAAGATATTCGGGAAGAATTTTCTCACAACTCTTCAGGTGTATTCAAACAACACTCTCAGGAAGTATTCAAACAATATAACTGACACTTCAATTGTAACGGCCGGATTCAGTCCGTCAGAGAATTTTCATTACATAAGCAATTCGGCAAGACTTTCGCAGGAAGGCAGTTTCAGACTTTCACGGAATTCCGGTATCAGATTTTACGGAGCCGTGAATGCATACTTGAACAGGTATGACAAGAATGTGAAGTTCAGCAAGGATAATGTGACTGCTTCCCTGAAAGGCGAATTGTTCTTCGGCCCGGCATCAATTTCATTGCTTGGAGGAAAGAGCGCAAACAGTTCTATCGGAGGATTTGACAAAGGCGCAGAGTTCCGGGTTACTGCATACAACAGCAAGAGCTTTACAGCCGATCTTTTCGGAGGACTCAATGAAACCGAATCCGATGTGATCTCTTATGAACCGTACAGCGTCAGGAAGAACTATTACGAAGCGGGTTTCAGGGTATCAGCTTCGGATCAATTCTCGTTGACCCAAACATTCTTCAGTGAGAACGATCTTGGCGGATTTAGCACTGACCTGCACGCAAGGGTTTGGCAGATCTATGCGGATGCGGGATACAGCTACTCCAAATCTCCGATGATGCCTGAACATCTTGTAAAGTTCGACCTGAGCTACAGAGGAATCCTCTTCCGCAACAAGCTGAACTTAAGAGCGGGCTTCCGCGGCAATTATCTTGTGAGAAAGGACAGCGAGCCTGTGTTTGACCAGAAGACCTATGAAGTTTCGTACATGACCGGATCATTCCGGGAGGATCAGTACTCGATTGATGCATACCTTGGGGCAAGGATCGGGCGGGCGAACATAAACCTTACTTTGGCAAATATATTTGACTCGTTTGCTTACGGCGCTCAGCTTTATCCGCTTGACAACAGGGGCGGATTCCTTAATTCCATTTCGAGGTTTACCATAGTCTGGGACTTCATTGACTAACCTGCCGCAACTCCAGCAATTCATCCACAGCATCAATAACTTCGTCTGATGAGATGCTTCTTATGCATTTGAATTCCTCCTGTCCCGAAAACCTGCATGAAGCAGGCTTCGGCGAGTTGTAGAAACACGGACTGCATTCGAGTTCCTTCCTTATAACAATGTGTTTCGTTTTCCACGGATAGAGCTCCTTATGATTAGTGTATCCGAAGATCGCCACGACAGGCAGTTGAAGTGCGGCGGCGCAGTGCATAAATGCGGTATCATTTGAAACGAAAAGCGAACAGCTCTTCATTCTCGCAACTGAATCCATGAAGTCCGGCGTGGATGCAAGTTCCGCATCTCCGCCGCCGGCAGTTTTGATCTCAAGATTAAGATCGCTTTCGGTTCCGAACAAAAGCACTTTGCACCCTTTAACTTCCTGAAGATGCTTCACAAGCCTGATATAGCCGTCCTTACTCCATCGCTTGTTAATGTGATTCTTCAGCACAGCCGATCCTGCATGTATTCCTGCGAGCGGCTTTCCTTCAGGATTGACCTTCTTCAGCCACTCTCCGGCTTTTTCCGTGTGTTCATTGCTTATGAAGATCTCCATCGGCCCGGCTTCCGATTCACTTATGCCCGCAATAGCAGAAGCAAGGTCAATGTTCTGAAGAACATTGTGACGGCCGGCGGTTTCATTGACAAGTATGTCGTTTAGAAATTCTCCCCTGCTGAAGTCGGTATGAAGGTAATGGACTGACAACTTTGACTTTGCGCCAAGCAATGCGTTCACAATGTTGTATTCAAGTCTGTTGGATGGATAGATGTTGACAGAGTAATCGTATTCGTTCTTCTTGAGGTTTCGTACTTCAGTCAGTGACTTCAGCTTCGGCTGTTTGAGGAAATCAATAAAGTGAACGTTGCTGAGGGAAGGGTGATTCATGTACATTTCCTTTACCGAGCGGAACATGACAAGCATGTCTATTTCAGAATCCGGGAGCTTGTTCTTCAGCAGTCTGAGCGCGGGAGAGAACATCAGCGCATCACCGTTGCCCGACAATGCATTTATGATGATCTTCATCTTAAGTCAGATAAGATTTCGGAAGGAAGCATTATTGAGATCCGGAAAAAGATTTGTAAGGCTCGTCTCTGGCTGGAGCATTTATCTGATCAGATCCGGATTGTATTTCCTGATCTTCTCGAGACTTTGCCTGGCAAGCGAAGAGTCGCCCTTTTCGCTGAAAAGCTGATACAGCTGATAATGAGCGATCACATTCCTGTCTTCATTCTGAATGGCCTTTTTGTAACTGTCAATCGCCAGATCCTTCTTGCCAAGCTGAAGGTAAAGGTCTCCCATGTACTGATACGGAAGGCTGAATCCCTTTGGGCCCATATCCAGAGACTGCCTGAACTCGTTAATAGCAGTCTGCGCTCTTGATTTATCCCTGGATGAATTCATCGCCTGATTGAACATATTGACGAACTTCACGCTGTAATTCGGGTTGCCCGGAAATTCCGTACCCGGGCCGGCTTCCGAATCCGACTTGCGCTTATATACAACATCAGTGAATCCGGTAGGCTTTTCAACTATATAAAACGGATAATAGAACCTGTTGAACTCGGGAGTTGTGAACAGCGCTCTTTCTGCATATGCACTCGGCTTAACGCCCGTCGAGAAATACACATAATCAGGCGACCTGGACATAACGTAATCCGCATTGTAGTTTCTTTCCTTCCACCCGATCTCATTCTCTGAAATTTCCTTTATGATCTTCGGATTGTGAGCGATCTCCTTATCGGTTAGCCCGAGCAGGTCAATCACATTCACCTGCGGGCCGGCAAAATACGAAACAGCGCCTATGGTGGTAGCCGCAAGATTCAAGGGCCTTCCGAGCTCCTGCTGTTTCTTGCCGAACCATGCTCCGGAGATCTTCATCTTGTCAACAAGCCCGTTTTCAGAAGCTATGTCCGAAGCCAGTTTCTCCCTTTGAGAACTGTAATAATAGAAACACAGCACGGCAACAATGGCCGAGACGGCTCCGAAAGCAATTCCGGGACTTACCTTCGATTTCATGTCAAGGTAGAGCACCGTCATCAGCTTTGCGAAAAGTATGTATATGAGCGGAAGAACCGGCAGGAAAAACCTGTTCTGTTTCAGAACGTCTCCGCCCACGGTAATCGTATAAGCAATGAATGCGATTATCACCAGATAGAAGAGCGTCACTTCGAAGCTCAGCTCTTTCCGCCTGAGAAGAAGCAATGGCAGAACAAGCATAATTCCATAGACCATGTATGAGCTTAGAAATGCGGAGAAATAATCCCAGCCTGCATTCAGGTATGCCGAAGAAAATCCGGTCTTTGCATAATATGTATTTGGAAACAAGTACCCGTAGTATGAATACCGGACAACGAAATAAGCCATGACAGGCAATATGTAAACAAGATAAGTCTTAATGCTGTTTGCCGAAAAAAATCTGCCTGTCGCATTCTTTCCTTCACTAAGCAGAAGATGAAGGAACCTGTGAACGATAACGAGTCCGAAAAAATAGAGGCCCTCCGGGCGTGTGAGAGTCGCCAGCAGAAAGCACAGAGGATATCTGTAATCAAACGAGTCGGTGCCTTTCCCGCTTATGTAGAAGTATATGCCTGCGAGTGCGAAGGAGATGAACATTGTTGTTTCCATGCCGCTCACTGACCAGAATATGAAAGAAGCGGTGAACACAAGGAGCACAGGCGCTATGAGATCGAAATATCCTTCGGTGATATTTTTATCGGATTTCCTCTCCTTCTTTACGATCTCCTTATCGTCAATGCGCAGCGTTTCCGACAGCCTGAACGTAATGAAGAGAACTGCGACACCGAAAAGAACGCTGAGAAACTGGGACGCACCTTCGACACCTATCCCGAAAAATGATAGCGCACTCAGAATCAGTACCCAGAGGAGATTTGTATATCCTTCCACTCTTTCACCGATGTTAAAGACAAGCCCGTTGCCTTCAACAAAATTCCGGATATAGCGGAAACTGATATAAGCGTCATCCTGAATGAACCTGTTGTCAACGGCAACAAATACAAATGCCGCAGACAATGCGGCAAGAAAGAAGTATGATATTTTGACGCTCTTTTGAGTCGCTTCAGGCGTCTTTGTATGTCGCTCCGGCTTGTTCTTGGACATTAACTATATTCAGTCTTCAGTTGATTCTGCCTCACTTGCCGGATTGAGTTGCCATCTTCAGCTTGATGGATTCAATTTTCTGCTTCACGCTTGCATCTCCCGGACTGATCGCAGAAAGCTTATTAAGCAGATCAAGCGCCTTTTGATAATCACCCTTTGTATCGTAGATGTCAAGCAGAATCCTGTATGGATTGTAGTAGCTCTGAACGTTTGTCGGATTCTTCCTGATCTCTTCTTCGGCACGTGACTCTATATTGTTTGCATACTCTTCAAACTTAGCCTTATTGCCGAGTCTGTTGTACAGCATCGCAACATCATACTCAATCCTGTAATCCATCTGAATCACTTTTCTGGGAATGTCCTTCTCCATCTTGTCAAGCACTTCTTCAGCAAGTTTCAGCTTTGTGGAATCAACTGAATACGCATAAGCAAGCCTCATGAAGACGGTCCTGTAGGTCTGTGCCATTCTGGTCTGGTCTTCGTTGTAGAAGATTCCCGGATCATTAAGTCCTGTAAATCTGAATCCGTACTGAGGCGTCTTGGATACAACCGGCGGACTGTCAAACAGGCATTTCTTCATAACCTCAATATTAACGCCTTCATCACCTGTCATATTCACTTTGTACGGAACAAGCCTTTGCGCCATTCCTTCCATCACGAGATAGTCACCAAGTCCTACGAAATTATCTTCAGACACAGTGATTGAAAAATAGAAAGGCCTTTCAAACTTATTTGCCTTTATTATATCTATAAGCAGAAGATCATTTGCCTTAAGCGCCGTGATCACCTGATTCTGAGATTGCTGTCGGATGGTCGGCGGCACGGTGACCGTTATCCTGGTCGGAAGATCAGGCTTGTTTCTCATTGAGTCGGGATAGGCATTCAATGGCACTTCGAAGGATACGGGCTTTTTCTCATCCCATTGCACGGGCTGAAGTTTCTTAAGCTGTGCATCAGACAATGTCATCGGAACAGTGAGCGCGCCGTATGGCCTTTCGTTCTTGAGCTGAAGGTTGTACCAGTCCGTCTGCGCGAGAGAAAGGTTTATGATCCTCACATCAGTTCTTATGCCGTAAACTGCCTGCAGGCACCAGAGAGGGAACGTGTCATTGTCTCCGTTTGTAATGAATATCGCATCTTTTTCAAGGCTTTGAAGAAGATTATATGCATAGTCAAACGGGAAGTAATTGCCGTGCCTGCTTTGATGGTAATAGCCCTTCACAAGCATGTTGACAGGAACAAAAGCAAACGAAACCAGCACAACAACGGATGCAACCGCAACCATTGATATCTTGCTGAACTTCTCTTTTATGATCTCAGCGAGTCCCGCCACGCCGACCCCTATCCACATCGAGAATGCAAAGAAAGCGCCTACATAAAAATAATCCCTTTCCCGCGGCTGAGGCTCCTGCTGATTCTGGTAAAGAGCCGTTATGACTCCCATCATCAAAAACATGAACAGAAATATGAGAGCAAGTTTCCAGTCTTTCCGGAAGTGGTAGAACAAACCGAACATTCCTATTATGAAAGGTATGGCCCAGTACTTTCCGAAATCAACTCCGTCATTCTGATTATAGCCCTCCCTGCCGATGTAGTTCCAGAACCAGTATCTGTTGAACATGTGGTTGATCTGATACTTCCACATGAACTCCATATCCGAAGAATAATTCTGATAGATCCCCTGATGCTGAGGCTCCTGCGAATACCTTCTGGGAAGCAGAAGCGGCTGCTGGCCGTACTGTTCTCTGTTAAGGTAAGAAAGCAATGTCTCTATGTTGCTCGGTGCATTCTCGTTTATGGGAAGATCAGTCACATTTGCTCTTATGAGGATCGATGCATAAGTTGAATACCCGAGAATGATCAGGAAAAGCGAGAGCGTGACGAGGCTCAGAACGGGATTCTTGTTCACTCTTGCATAATAGATCCCGAAGATCACTATTCCTACCGCAAGCACGCCTACCATAACACTGCCCGACATAAGGGAAGGGAATTTCTTTACAATGCCCGGATAGACGATGAAGAATGCGACTGCGGAAATTGCAATTGCGATCAACAGGGTTTTCGGCGAATACTCATATCTTCTGAAATAGAAGAACAGACCTGCAAGAAAAATACATTGTGCCACGAGAAGGTGAATGCCGATAGAAAGGCCGACCACATACGCAACCATCAGAAGATATTTGTCGCTGCCCGGCTCGTCCGCCTTTTCCCACCAAAGCATTAGCAGATACATACAGAGTCCGATGAGGAAAGTTCCCATAGCGTAAACTTCCGTCTCAAGAGCATTGAACCAGAATGATTCGCTGAATGCATATGAAAGTGCGCCGACTGCTGCTGCACCGCAGTAGAGAAGCGAGTCGCCGACGGACTTTGGCATGCCCTTCCAGTTCTTTATTACCATCACCGTGATCAGATATAGGAACAGCACACACAACGAACTTGAAATGACGGAAAGATAATTTACCCGAAGTCCGATATCGGCGGCAAATGGAAACATTGAGAAAATCTTTCCGACAAGCGTGAAGAACGGAGCGCCGGGAGGATGAGGTACCGAGAGTGTGTAAGCGCATGCAATAAATTCACCACAGTCCCAGAATGAGAATGTCGGCTGTACTGTCAAAGCATATACAACGGTAGCAAACAGAAACACTATGGCTCCCACTACCCTGTTCAGATTCTTGAAATCCATTTATCTATGTTGATTTTGATGATGGTTTTGTGGAGGTCACTTCTTTTCTTTCTTGTCCCTTTGGATCAGAATATCGTCAATAAGTCCGTATTTCTTTGCCTCTTCGGGATTCATGATATTGTCCCGCTCGGCATCCGCAGCCACTTTTTCATAAGGTTGCCCGGAATGTTTCGCAATGATCTTGAAGAGAGTTTCCCTGGTCTTCTCCATATCCCTGGCATGGATCAGAATGTCTGTCGTTTGTCCCTGCAAACCGCCTGCCCACGGCTGATGCATGAGGATCTTTGCATTTGGTAGTGCGATCCTCTTGCCCTGCGATCCGCCGGTGAGAAGAAACTGTCCCATCGAAGCTGCAAGTCCTACGCAGATTGTTGAGACATCCGGCTTAATGTACTGCATAGTGTCATAAATCCCCAGGCCGGCTGTGACGCTTCCGCCCGGCGAATTGATGTAAAGCATTATATCCTTATCCGGATCTTCAGATTCCAGGAACAGGAATTGTGCAATAATCAGAGAGGCAATCTCATCATACACAGGCGAGCCAAGAAACACGATCCTTTCCTTAAGAAGGCGCGAGTAAATGTCGTATGCTCTTTCGCCCCTTGATGTTTGCTCAACCACTATCGGCACAAGCTGGCTGTTAACGGAATCAAGGCCGCTGTGAATGGCACCCTGGTTCCTTTTGATGATTTCAGTGTAATTCATTAAGATATGAGGTTTTTTTGTTTCGGATTTTGGGAAGTCAGGAGTGCTTGTCTTCAGACTCGGCTGACTTTTTCTCAACTTTCTCTTTTACGTTCGCATTTCGTTCAACAATATCTATCACCTTGTCTGTAAGAAGCTTTCCGGAGATGTTATCATCTTTTTTCAGCAGTTCCAGTATTTTGCCGGCCGGTATCCCGTACCTTCCTGCTTCCTTTTCTGCAAGATTCATGTAGTCGTCATCGCTTACCTCCAGATTTTCCAGTTCAACCAACCTGTCCCTGATCAGCATCCACTTTGCAGACATGATCGCATCAGGCCTTCTTTCTTTCCGGAAGGTTTCCGCGTCGAAATCCTTCGGAAGATTCTTTCCCTGGAACTGTGACCTGTAATCATGTATGACATTTGAGAGTACGGAATCGACAAGGACTTCCGGAGCCGAGACATCATTCATTCTTACCAGTTCTTCCATCACGTCGTTTCTGAACTTCCTTTCTGCAATGCCGTCGTAGATCTTCTGGAGCTCGCTTCTGATCTCACTCCTGAACTCTTCTTCCGTATTAAGCTCTTCCTTTCCGGTCACTTCTTTGAAGAACTCCGGCGTCATCTCCGGTAGCACTATCTTCTCAACTTTTGTACACGTCACCTTGACTTTCTTCGGTTTTCCTTCCGCATTTGTTGAATCGACAATTCTTGTTTCGCCTTCCCTTATTCCACGGAAAGCATCTCTGAATTCGGGATAGATCTGCTCATTACCAAGGTAAACTGTCATCCCCTTTTGGGATTCACCGAGCAGAATGTTTCCGGCTTCATCAAGATTCTGAAGATCAACCGTGATTATGTACTGATCATCAAGCGCCTGCCCGTCAATTTCATGCGTCGCTTTGCGGAACCTGTGATACTTGATCTCATCATCAACCAGTGATTCGTCAAGCTCATATTTTGTTTTCTCCAGCTCAAGGCCCTTGTAAATGACTTCCTTGATCTCCGGCAAAACTTCAAACTCGATCTTGATATTTAGTGACTCTTTCGGCTTATAGTCGAGGTCAGTTATTACGGGGCTTCCGAGGATGCGAAGGCTTTCACCTTCCGAACCAAGAAAATCGCTGAAAATGTCACCGGCAATGTCTTCCAGGGAACTGTATTCAATGCTGTCGCCGTATTTCTTTCTGATTATGTTCATAGGAACCTTACCCTTGCGAAATCCGGGCTCAACTGCTTTTTTGCTGAATTCAAACAAAGCCTTCTCAAAATGAGGCTTCAGTTCATCATACGTAAGCGAAGATTCCAGCTGTTTTCTGGAACCTTCAAGATCGGTCAGCTTGGTGTCCAACTTGAGTGTTTGTTGATTATTCTAAACGCTGAAATTACTCAATAAGGCAGGAACTAACAAGGAATTTTCCCTATTCCGATGCATTCACAGCTCTGCTCAATGGATCAAACTGAATCTGAGGGCAGTGCCATAATCCCGGACAATCTGATGCGTCACATTGTAATTGTAATAGAACGGCTTAATAGCTAAGTTTTCGCACAAAATGGATCACACGCTGGAAGCAGAATATCAGGAGCAAATAAGTCATGCATCAGGGAATCATGGAAACATCTGGTTTCTCGTGGTATCCGGCTTAATACTCACACTTCTTGCAATATACTCCATAAAGGAATCATCATCAGCAGTTTCCTCGGGCAAGAGCGAAATTACGGGCGGAATTGAAGACAATAATGTGATCTCGCCTTCGGGAAGCAGCAGTGTCAGCGGAGAATCTCTTGAAAAACTGCTGAGCGAGAGGTCTTTCAGGAACAACGAATATGTAGAGAACCTTTTCAGAGACTGGAACACACTGCTTGACCTGTTCACATCCAACAGCAATTTTCACCAGACCGCAAAGAACATCAATGCCCGGGATCTCGAGAGGATCTCCGACAAGATCCAAAACGTAAGCAAAGAGTTCAAGCTCGGCAATGTGGAAAATCTTGTTAAGGAACTTGGAGATGTGATAGTTCAGGAATGTAACCTTTACAAGATTGACTGGCGGCTTATTCTGGCGATAATCAGGCAGGAATCCTATTTCAATGCAAACGCAAGGTCGCATGCAGGAGCATTCGGACTCATGCAGTTAATGCCCCGGACAGGCGAGAGCCTTCAGAACACTCTTGACCTTGACGACACGAGAAATCCCAAGAACAACCTGATAGCAGGCATCTACTACTACGCAGCACTGGTGTCTCAGTTCAGGGAATTCGGCGATGAGAAATACAAATTCGCGCTTGCCGCTTACAATGCGGGACTCGGCAGAGTGATAGACGCCATGACGATCACCGCGTATTTCGGAAAGGATTACAAGCAGTGGGATAACGTGAAAGAAGCGTATCCTTTCCTTTCGTCAAAGGAAGATTCAATTCACGCCCTCGTCTGGCCTGATTCAAAGAGGCCACCCTACGGTTCGCTTGACAACTGGAAGGAGCCGTACAATTATGTGAACAGCATCATGTTCTATTATGACGCATACAAGAAAATGTTTGAAAGCAATCTGAAAGAACCTGAGCAGACAAAGCAACCCAAGCAGAAGAAAAAATCAAAGAAGAAGTGAATGAATGATCTTGAAAAATTGGAGACGGCAACAGCCGCAGAAAATCTGATCGAAACCGTAAACAGTTTTGAAGATGCAAGAAAGCTCTTTCCGATAGTTGAGTCCTGCACTTATCTTGATTCCGCACACTATTCCCAGTACTCGCTTGAAACCAGGCGAAGGCTGATCAGCTTCATAGATGAGTTCACTTTCACGAATAAGAATCTCAGTCTGTTCAACTACCGGATCGCTGAAACCCTGAAGACAAAATGCGCAGAGCTGATTGGCGCAGACACGAATGACATAATAATCACCGGAAGCACTACACACGGCATCAACATTTTCTCAAACGGTGTGAAGCTTCAGGCCGGAGACTGCATAGCATTCGCCGATTCCGAGTTTCCTTCGATACCGTATTCAATAATGAATCAGGAGAGGTTAAGAGGGATAAAAATTGCGATGATCCCTTCAGACAACGGTAAGATACTCGAGGATGATATAGAAAGGACCATTGCCGGGAACAATGCAAAAGTGCTTGCGATCAGTTCTGTAGAGTTTCTCGGTTTCCGCAACGATCTTGACTCTGTATCACGCATCTGCAGGAAGTACGGATGCATGCTTCTGGTTGATGCGATTCAGTCAACAGGAGCTTGTCCGGTCAATGTGAAGAAAAGCAATGTTGACTTCTTTGCAACAGGCGGGCAAAAGTGGATGATGTCTCCTTCCGGGATCGGATTCGCTTACATTTCTCCCGGGATCAGGCACCTCGTGGAACCGACATACGTAGCTACATCTTCCATCAATTACGACTTCAAAAACTTTCTCAACTACAAGCTTGACTTCCGCCATGACGGCGCAGCTTATGAAAATTCCACACCGAACACTTTGGGAATGATCGGGATGGAATCCTCAATAGAACTGTTTCTTAAGCTTGGGGTGGAAAACATTTTCCGGCACATACTTTCTTTGCAGGATCTTTTTATCCGGGAAACCGAAGGTACGGAGTTCACGGTCGAGTCGGACCTTGAACCGAGGCACAGATCAAACATTCTGATCTTCTCTCATACTGACAGATCAAGAAATGAGGAAGTGCAGAAATACCTTGAAGGCCGGAACATCTTCATTGCACTTCGCGAGGGTTTCCTTCGGCTAGCGGCGCACTTGTTCAACAATGAAGATGACATCATAGCGCTTACAACCGCTCTGAAAAACTTCAGATAAGAAATCCGGTCACTTTATCAGGGTCATCCTCTTTGTAGCGACTCTCTCTCCGTCTGCAAAAAGCGAATAGTAATAAACCCCTGTAGCAAGATCCGATCCGTCGAAGTCTACGCTGTGGCTACCTGCCTGCACTTTTCCGTTTACAAGCGATGCCAGCTCATTTCCCAGGATATCATACACTTTGAGATTTACGTAGGCAGACTTTCCGGTGCTGTACCTGATGCTTGTTGCGGGATTGAACGGATTCGGGTAATTCTGATCCAGGGCAAAACCATCAGCCGGTCCGGATGAATTGCTTATCCCGACTGACTGTCCCATCTTCAGCACATACAATCCGGTGGTCATATCGGATGCAATTATCTTACCCGACGGCAACCTGTAAACTCCCCAGCATCCAAGATAATTGTTACTGTTGTTTTGCGGATATGTATCATACCAACCGATCTCCACGGGCGAGGCGGGGTTTGAAATGTTCAGTACTCTTACTCCCGCAGTATAGTGCGCTATCACGGCAGTATCTCCGTAGATCTCCACGTTATGCACAATTGATGTAGTGATTCCTGTCGGTTGCCAGGTTCCAACCTGCGTAACATTTCCCAGATCGCGGATATCCCAAATCTTCAGAAGTCTCGGCAAAGCGCCCACTTCATCCGTTGCATACAGATAATCCCTTGTTCTTGTGAGAGCGCAGTTATGAGGCGACGGGTTCGGAAGATTCAGCCATTGTGTAATCGTCCTCAGACTATCCTTATTCCTGGCATCGATCACAGTTATCTGTCCGTCACCGGAATTGATGTTCATCGCAAAGATCGTATCTCTGAGAACTCTGCTGTCATGCACATATCGTGTGTTCCATCTTCCTCTTACAACGGGATTCTCCGGATCATTAGTCAGATCAAGAACGACAGTCCCCTGCCCGAACGATGCATTCGCGCCGTTGAGGTAGAGATAGGGGCCTTCCTGAGAGATCGTATGGGTTGAGCTGTGCCCCGGAGCCATGAACTTTTTCACATATCTTACGGAATCCGGCAAGTACCTTAGATCAAAAATTCTCACGCCGCTCGTATCAGCTTCAGAGACCACATAAGCGTAGTGAGAGTGGACTTTCATTTCAACCCAAAGAACACCTGCGTCCGGATTTGAGAAGTTTATGGGTGTGGGAAAGAAGCCGACTTCTCGAACGTTTGAAGAGTCAGTCACGTCATAGAATGCCGTACCCAATCCGCAACCGAGGATTGCATATTCTCTGCCGTCAGGCGCAGCATATCCCCAAACAGCTGAATAGCTCCAGGGAGCCATGTATTGCGGTGGAATAGCATGTAAGTTCTTTTGCGAGAACAGGTACATGTTGCTGTTGGGCAGTTGTCCGAACGTTGCGCCTGACGCAATCAGGACCGCTATTATCACTGTGGCAATTTTCATACACAAAATGATACCAGGATTATTGAGGATTGCTTATTGAACTACCAGCAGGATACGATTCACACCGGAAAAAGTTACCTAAGGTCAGTCGGGCAGAGGGTCCAGCCCGGGGGCTGAACTGATGGAAGGAACAGATTCGTCCTCCTCAGGAAAATCTTCAACAGCTTTTCTCGAGAGATATGAATAAATCGCAGGGACAATGTAGAGTGTCAGAATGCCTGAGAAAATGAGTCCGCCGACCACGGCAATTCCAAGCGATCTTCTGCTCCCTGCGCCAAAACCGAGTGCAATGGGCAGGATGCCCAGGATGGTGGAAAGGCTTGTCATGAGAATAGGCCTGAATCTTCTTACTGCAGATTCCTGCACGGCCCTGACCTTGTCAACTCCTGTTGCCTTGATCTGATTGGCAAATTCAACTATGAGAATCGCATTCTTGGTTACAAGTCCTATAAGCATCACCATTCCGATCTGGCTGAAAATGTTCATTGTCATATCGAAGTACCAAAGCGAAATGAGTGCACCTGCAACGGCAAGAGGTACGGTCAGGATTATGATGAACGGGTCAATGAAACTTTCAAACTGCGCAGAAAGCACGAGATAAATTAGTACAATGGCGAAGAAGAAAACCAAAAGCAAACTGGAAGAGCTCTCTTCGTAATCTTTCGACTGGCCGGTAAAATCGGTTGAGAAGCTTTCACCGAGTACCCGGCCCGCAATCTCTTTCATGGCGGCATTTCCGTCTCCGAGCGTGAATCCGGGCTTTGTTCCTGCGGTTATGGTTGCAGAAGAATTCCTGTTGTACCTGAACCGTGAAGTGGGAACAGATTGCTCTTCAAGCTTTACCAGGCTGGCAAGAGTGATCATGTCACCGGATGAATTCTTCACATAAAGTTTTTCCAGATCAGCAGGATCATTCCGGAATTCTTTATCGAGCTGACCGATCACCTGATACTGTTTTCCGTCTCTGAGGAAGTAGCCCATTCTCTCTCCGCCAAAAGCGATCTGCAAAGTCCTGCCTACATCTTCAACCGATACGCCCAGGTCTGCCGCTCTGTCTCTGTCTATAGTCAGAGTAATTTCGGGTTTATTCACTTTGAGGTTCGCATCTACAAACTGAAGCCTGGGATCCTTGTTGGCCTCTTCAAGAAACCTGGGGAGCACCTCTACAAGTTTGTCAAAATCCTGAGACATTATCACAAACTGCACAGGCAAGCCGCCAAACCTTGAGCCGATAGTGGGCGGCTGTGAGACCGATGATCTTACGCCGGTGAATTGACCCATCACGGAAGAGAGTTTTTTCATCACGGCATCAACCGGCTTAGTTCTTTCTTCCGGCTCTTTCAGATAAATGTTCACAACGCCGGTGTTCACTGCAGGGCTTCCTCCTCCGGCGACAATCTCAACGGGAAATCTGGCTTCAGGTATGGAATCAATAACATATTGACCGATCTCTCTGATATATCTGTTGGTAAATTCAAATGAAGATCCTTCCGGCGCAGTAAGTGAAACGCGAAGATTAGAACGGTCTTCAAACGGTGCCAGCTCAGTCTTGAGCGTGCGGTCAAGAAGTACGATCAATGCACTGACGACAATCATTATCAGAATGCTTAACCATCTCATCTTCATGAATGAAGCAAGAGAATCTCTGTAAGCTCTTGTAAGCCATTCATAGAACGGTTCGGTAACTCTGTAAAACCAGTGCGGCTCATGAACTTTCAGAAGCCTTGAGCTGAGCATCGGGCTTAACGTTAGCGCTACAAATGCAGATATGATCACAGAGCCGGAAATAACCACTGCAAATTCCCTGAAGAGCCTTCCTGTAAGCCCTTCCAGAAACATGATGGGAAGAAAGACAGCCGCCAGCGAGATTGTGGTAGAGATCACCGCAAAGTAGATCTCTTTGGATCCCTTGAAAGCGGCCTGTATGGGATCCATCCCGTGCTCGATCTTTGTATAGATGTTTTCAAGCACTACGATCGCATCATCGCACACCATTCCTATCGCCAGTATTATTCCGAACAATGTAAGCACATTGATCGAGTATCCGACAATGTACATTATGAAGAATGTGGCGATGATCGAGACAGGAATTGCAACGACGGGAATGAGTGTGGATCTCCAGTCCCGAAGGAAGAGAAAAATGATCATCACCACAAGGCCGAAGGCAATGAAGATCGTTTCTTCGACCTCCGTTACGGTCTTTCTTACAAAAGTTGAAAAGTCATAGATCAGCTCTGCATTGATGTCGGGAGGAAGTTCCTTCTTGATCTCTTCAAACCTGCTTCTGAAATCATCCGATATCTGAAGCACATTTGCGCCGGGCTGAGGAAGTATTGCTACGGTCACGCCTATCGTCCCCTTCCCGCGGACCTCATTTCTTTCGTTCTCCGCAGCGTACTCCGAATATCCGATATCGCTGAGTCTTACAACTCCACCGTCTGATTGTTTGACTATTATGTTGTTGAACTCATCCGGGGTTGAAAGCCTGCCGAACGTACGAATAGTAAGTTCGGTCTTATCGCCTTCAACTCTGCCTGAAGGAAGTTCCGCATTCTCCCTTCTCAGCGCATTCTGAATATCCACCGGCGAAAGCCCGTAAGCAGTGAGCTTGTCAGGATCCATCCTCACACGCATCGAGAACTTCTTCTCTCCGAACAGCCTCGTGGAACTCACTCCCCGAATTGTCTGAATTCTCTCGGCAATTACATTCTGTGCGATCTCGTTAACTTCAAGTATGCTCCTTGTTTCACTTTTAACAAAAACTATAATGATGGGTGTGGCATCGGCATCCGCTTTTTCAACCACCGGATTGTCAATTCCCGCAGGAAGCTGCCTGAGCACCCTTGCAACCCTGTCCCGCACATCATTTGCCGCGGCATCAATGTCTTTGTCCAGCACAAACTCCACCGAGATATTGCTTTGCTGTTCACGGCTCGTGCTTGACATGATCCTGATCCCGTCAATACCGTTTATTGACTGTTCAAGAGGCTCAGTGATCTGTGCTTCAATAACGTCAGAGTTTGCTCCGGGATATGTGGTCGAGACAGTTACGATCGGCGGATCAATGTTCGGATACTCCCTTACTTCAAGATTAAAGAGTCCGACGAGTCCGAACAGAACGAGTACAATAGAAAGTACAAGTGATAGTACGGGCCGCTGTATGTTGACTGAAGACAAGCTCATGTGTCAGAAGACCTTCACGGGCTTTACTTTGCTGTTGTCCCTTAAACGCAATATGTTTGTTACAATCACGGTATCACCTTCGCTGAGACCGGATGACACAGTAACGTATCTTTCATTCCTTCCGGACAGTTCAATATCAACAGACTTTGCTGAGCCGTCTTTCATAATGAATACGCTCTGGCCTTTCTGCTTTGGCACCACAGCCTCAGTCGGGATCTGAATTGCGTTGGGATCTATGCTTAGCCGGAGGTTGACTTTCACGAAAGAACCGGGAAGAAGCTTACCGCCCGGATTGCCTGCAATTGCCCTGAGAACAAGGCTTCTGGTATTTTCCCTGATCTGAGGATCATATGAAACCACTGTACCTGAGAACTCCTCGTCGAAGCCCTCAACGCTGAAACCTATCTGCTGGCCCTTGCTGAATTCATTCATGTACTTTTCCGGTACACTGAAATCAACTTTTACCTTGCTGATGTCCTTAACGGTTGTAAGAGGAACTGTGTTGTTCACAAAACTGCCAGTACTGACATTCCTGAACCCTGCTATTCCCGACAAAGGTGAGACGATCTCCGTCTTATCGAGATTGATGCTTACAAGTTCAATGTCGGCTCTGATCTTTTCAATATTCGTAAGCCTGATGTCATATTCATCTGCGGTAATAAGTCCTTTCTCAAGTAACAGACTTTCCTTTTCGGCCTGTTTCACCTGAAGTTCCTCGTCCAGCTCAAGCTTGCGAAGCTGTGCAAGCAGGTCGGAATCATCGAGCTTAAACAGGAGTTTGCCCTTGCCCACGAAAGCGCCCTCTTTGAAATAAATGCCTGTGATCTTTCTAGCCAGTTCACTGCGTATCTCCACCTCTTCGTTTGCAACGACTGTTCCCACCGTTTGAAGAGTGTTCTCTGCATCCTTTGCCTTTACAACAAATGCTTCCACCTGCAGTACCTGGTCCTGCGGCGGCCGGCCGTCTCCCTGCTGTTTGTTTTTGTCAGAGAGGATCTTGGGCACGATCATAAAACCCAGCAAAGCTAAGGCTATCAGTCCTATTGCGATATTTCTGATCTTCTTTTTCAAATAATGTACGTTTTGAGAATATACTCTCAAGGGTGAATAAATGAAGTTACAAATTGGATGTGCAAGAATATATATTCTTGCACATCCTGACACAGATCAAACGATAAAAGTTCAAACAAAATAAAACTGATCACAGTCATTGTGTACTGAAGTAGATCAGATGAAAATGCCCGGGCGATGTCCCGCAGTAAACAACAAGGCCGGGGGAGAATATTCTCCCCCGGCCCGCTAACCAAACCAAATCAGCCTTTGTTTCAGCGCTGCATTATTGCATTAGTCCGTCGCAAATGCCGCAGCAGCCATCTTTTCAAGATCAAGATACTGAGCCTTCTCAACGGTTACTCCCACAGCCTGTATTGTTCCTCCCGTGAACTTGCCCGGTGATTTGTATTCCTGGCTCACGTTATCTCCGCTGTCCATTCCTATGCACAAACCGTCACCGGAAAGCGTGAACTTGCCGCTCTGAGATTTCATGTCCCCTTCAGCCACAACTTTCTCGTTGACATACAATTTTGTCTTGC
Source organism: uncultured Ignavibacteriaceae bacterium (assembly GCA_964615795.1). GTDB lineage: Bacteria > Bacteroidota > Ignavibacteria > Tepidaquicellales > Tepidaquicellaceae > JADJAH01. The sequence continues at coordinate 6,581 of CAZTQR010000035.1, read as the reverse complement.
CAAGAGACTCTCCGTACTGTCCGGCTTTTTCACGTACAAACTCCACACCAAAGGTGTATTTCCCGGGTTTGAGTTCGCCCGAAACAAATTTCTGCTCCGGCCTTATTCCAAGGAAGTTGTAAACGTAATAGAGCTTCTTTTCCTTTATGAATAGTGTGTGCCCGCCAAACCTGGATCCGTGAGCAAATATTACTCCTGAGCAATCATCTGAATCTATCTCAACATTGGCAATGATCTTGTAAGACCTGCCCCTCACGTTTACGGCTACTCCTTCCGGGACAGGAGATGTGTCGGGATAGTATATGTATCTCTCACGCGGCTCCTCTTCTGACGGCCTTTCAATACCAAGCTGTTCGGCCGCTGATCTGTCATCAAGTGGCAATACGAGATTCTTCTCGGCTTCGTCAAACCATGCTTTGATCATTTCCTCAAGCTTTACCGGATTTGAAGCTGCAAGATCCGTTGATTCAGACCTGTCCTTATCAACATTGTAAAGCTCCCACGTGTCCTTGTCAAAATTTCCCTTCCCTGATATCGGTGCATGCATTGCCACTGCCTTCCATCCTTCCTTCCATATGCCTCTTGTTCCAAGCATACAATAGTACTGGATCTTCTTTTGTGTGGGGTCATCCTGCTTAGCTTCAAATGTGTACTTCATTGAGACTCCGGAAAGAGGATACTGTTCAACACCCCTGTAAACCTTTGGCATTTCCAGTCCGCAAATCTCAAGTATTGTGGGCACTATGTCGGTTGAATGATGATACTGATTTCGCACTTCGCCTTTAGCTTTGATGCCCTTTGGCCATGAAATGACAAGCGGATCACAGGTTCCTCCGGCATATTCAGAGTACCTCTTGAACATTTTGAACGGCGTTGAAGTGGCAACTGCCCAGCCTGTCGGATAGTGATTATATGTTTCCGGACTCCCGAGCACATCAATGTATTTCATGTTTTCCGACAACTCGTCAGGATAGTTGTTGAAGAACTTGTTCTCGTTGACAGATCCGGAAGGACTCCCTTCACCTGATGCTCCGTTGTCTGCGGCATAGATCACTACTGTATTCTCCAGTTGACCGCTGGCTTCAAGATAATCAATGATCCTTCCAACCTGTATATCCGTATATTCTGAAAATCCTGCGTAAACTTCCATCATTCTGGAAAACAGTTTCTTTTCTTCGGGACTCAGAGATTCCCATGGCCTCACTGCATCTGCAGGGTTGGCAACTTCTTCCGGCATTGGATTCAGCGGAGTAAGTTTCGTATCCTTCGGAATGATTCCCTTTTCGA
>CAZTQR010000035.1:0-5194 GCA_964615795.1 uncultured Ignavibacteriaceae bacterium | reverse complement strand
CGGCCGTGCGCTCCGGGAAATCCGTTTGCGGCTTCTGTGATGGCAGCACAGCCGTTAAGGTGATGATTTCTTCCCGTTAGCAATGTAGAACGGGTTGGAGAACACAGTGCCGTCGTATGCCATTGTGAATAAGTCAGTCCATTGTCAGCCAGCTTTTGAAGTGTAGGCATGTTAATAGCGCCACCGAATGGTGACCATGCCGCAAGACCTGTGTCGTCGTAAAGCACAAATAAAATGTTTGGCGAATCTTTCGGAGCCTTCTCCGGTGTGTAAGGCCCCCAGTCCGGAGTAGATTCTCTTACATCAAGCTTGATCACTCCATTGAATTCTTTTTTTGGCATTGTCTTTTTATTTAAGTTGAATGGGATTCTGATTTAACTGCTTTTTGTACACGGGCAAATCCGTGAACTGCATCTTTCATGTGTAAACTCAAATGAACAGGACTCTACATGTATGGCATTCACTCCTTGAAGCTCTTTAGGATAAGGAGATGCAGGTCTGCTTCCAATAAATGTATGGCTTTCTGAATCTATGCCGCCTAAAGATTGTTTGAAACATATTTTGAGTTTCAATTGCTGGAAAAATATCTATTTTTGTGAAAGGTATTTTCGTATTCGGAATAAGTAAGTTCATTGGCTTCTGTTAGTTGTTGCCGGGTTAAATAATTGAATGGCTGAAAAGCAAAATACAATACCAAAATCAAATGTGTATTCATTGTTCCGCACATTTACTGCTGAGGAATGGAAAGGCTTCAGCAGATTCATAAGGAATACGCATTCAAATGCAAACCCCGCAATTGCATCTCTCTTCTCCGCTCTCTCACCTTTTTACCCCGGGTTTGAAAGCCCTGAACTCCGGCCGAGAATAATTTTCAGGAATGCCTTTCCCGGAAAAAGATATGATGACGCCTTGCACAGGAAGTACATGTCTGCTCTGTTCAGAAAAGCTGAGGAGTTTCTCTGCCTTGAGAAGACCGATGTTGAAGAGCTGCGTTCCGGTCTGCGCCTTCTGGGAGAATATCAAAAGAGAGACCTGAAAGCCCTTTTCAGGAAAAAGGCCAGAGAGATCGAATCAGTTCTAAATAATAAGGTTTTCCACAGAAATGATGTGAATCTGCTGAAACATGAATTATGTGTTATGAGATATTATTTTCTGAATGATGAGAACAGGATACTTGAATCCTACGACCAGCTTGATAAGTCAGGATGGTATATGCTGAATCACTTCATATCGTTTGCGGCAACAGTCAACACAATGTTCTCCGCTATGAACTACAACCTGGCATTCGATAGTGAGCGTAAATTCCCGGCTGTATTCTTTCGCAATTTCGATTTCAATAACTATCTGAAGGAAATTGAGGGATCGGAATTTGAATTCAGCGAACTGGAGAAACTCAATCAGGAACTGATTACTTTCGATTTCAGAGTAACTTCCGACCCGGGTGATTTCCAGAATTACCAAAAACTTAAGGACACCGTATATAAGAGCCGGCATCTGATTCCGGGCTATAAACTCCTTTACTATGTTAAGAGACTTATCATGTATTGCCTGAAAATGCGGAAACTCGGGAACGGCGATGTGGATTATGACAGGGAAATCTTTAACCACTATAGATACCTGATTGACGGCGGGCTTGCATTCGGGGGAGATGATTTCATTGTGAACTTTAACGATTTTCAAATATTGATTGACTCCGCCCTGAAATCAGGCAACATCGGATGGACCTCGGAATTTCTGAATGACTGCGAGGCCAAATGCAAAAGCGGGCCATCTCTTGAAATTGTCAAGATGGGAAGGGCACGTTTGCATTATGAAAAAAATGAGTTCGGAATCTGTATTGAAAAGCTTGCTTCAGTGAAGCCGGCTTCTGATGCTATGGGATTTGATCTTTACACGTTGAAATTTTTCTGTCTGTATGAATTAGGTCATCTGAGTTCAGCGATGAACCTGCTTGACACTTTCAGACATCACGCCTCATATAACAAAAACATTTCTCCGGAATTTGCAGAAAGTTACAAGCGGTTCATAAACTACTCAAAGATGTTGCTGAATCAGAAGAAAAAACACTCTTACGTCAAACTCAACAGACTGTTTGAAGAAATCTCAGATGATTTTGTAGTAAGCAGAAGAAGGTGGCTTCTTGAAAAAGTCGGCAAACTGCTCGAACAATACCGCTGATAAAACACAGCGCCTGATGATTTCTCAGATAAATTGCATTCTGTGATGAACATACCATTTGAAAAGGGGCAGGTCCGGGCTTCTTCCGCTTCAGATCGCCATTGCAGCAGAAACAGCAGTCAGCCTGCCGCAACCATTCTCACGCAAGAGCTTTACGATCTCATTTATTGTTGATCCTGTGGTAATTACATCGTCGGCTATGAGTATTGACCTTCCTGATAGTTCTTTCTCCCTTCCTCCGGCGATGGAGAACGCATTCTTAACATTCTCAGCCCTTTCTTCCCTACCGAGTTTCGTCTGAGTAAGAGTGTACCGGCATCGGGCTACCAGTCTCCCGTCAATTCTGATCCCCGTGACTTTAGATATTCCTTTGCAGATCTGCATTGACTGATTATATCCTCTTTCCCGCATACGTCCCGGATGCAATGGCACAGGAATGAGAATATCCGGCATGTCTGTCTCCTGATTCTTAATCTCTGTACCGATCAGCTTACCGAGAAAAATCCCCGCATCCCTGAAGCCACGGTACTTCATTGCGTGTATGATCTTTGACATACTGCATTCGGAGGAAAGAGTGAAAATTGAAGTGCTGAGATCAGTGTTCAGCTTGGATGACAATTCTGATCTCTGCGCCCGTGAAAGCCGGGGCAGTGATTCCAGAATACTGTCGCATACAAACGGATTGGAATTAAGGTCAGGGATCTTCCCCCCGGACACTAAACATATCCGGGGGAATATGAAGTCGAGTATGTCTGAATGGATCCGAAAGTATTTCCGGAGAGGATCAGTTTTCCACCAGTTTCCTGTACCTGACTCTCTTAGGCTCAATATATCCGAACTTTTTCTTCTTGTACTCTTCATAGTCAGAATATCCTCCCTCATAATACACAACTTCCGAGTCTCCTTCAAATGCCAGTATGTGAGTCGCGATCCTGTCAAGGAACCACCTGTCATGCGAAATGACAACTGCGCATCCCGCAAAATTTTCAAGCCCTTCCTCAAGAGCCCTGAGCGTGTTCACGTCAATGTCGTTTGTCGGTTCATCAAGCAGAAGCACATTGGCTTCTGATTTAAGCGTAAGAGCAAGATGGAGCCTGTTCCTTTCTCCGCCTGAAAGCATGCTCACTTTCTTCCCCTGATCCGCTCCGCTGAAATTGAATCTTGCAACATAAGCCCTCGAATTGAACTGCTTGCCTTCGATCTCAATAAACTCATTTCCTTCAGATATCACTTCCCATACCGTCTTCTCAGGGTCAATGTTTGCATGCGCCTGGTCAACATACCCAATTGTCACGGTCTCACCGACCTCAAACATACCCTTGTCCGGTTTCTCGGTGCCCAGTATCATCCTGAACAAAGTTGTCTTGCCTGTACCGTTTGCACCAATAATTCCGACTATCCCTGCCGGCGGAAGAGAGAAGCTCAGATCATCGTAAAGGATCTTGTCGCCGAACGCTTTTGAAATACCCTTTGCTTCAATGACTTTGTTGCCGAGTCTCGGCCCGTTTGGAATGAAGATCTCAAGACGCTCTTCCTTCTTTTTCGTGTCTTCATTCAGAAGTCTGTCGTATGCCTGCAGTCTTGCCTTCGACTTCGCCTGTCTTGCCCTCGGCGACATCCTCACCCATTCAAGCTCATGCTCAAGGGTCTTTCTGCGCTTGCTCTCCTGTTTCTCCTCCATCTCCAGTCTCTTTGTCTTCTGCTCAAGCCATGAAGAATAATTTCCCTCCCATGGGATTCCTTCTCCCCTGTCGAGTTCCAGTATCCACCCTGCAACATTGTCAAGGAAGTACCTGTCGTGAGTGATTGCAATGACCGTCCCTTTGTACTGCTTAAGATGCTGTTCAAGCCAGTCAATTGATTCCGCATCAAGGTGGTTCGTCGGTTCGTCAAGCAGAAGAATATCGGGCTCCTTCAGCAAGAGCCTGCAAAGTGCAACCCTTCTTCTTTCGCCTCCCGAGAGGTTCTTCACAGGTGTATCGCCGTCGGGAGTCCTCAGTGCGTCCATAGCCCTCTCAAGTTTGGAATCCAGCTCCCATCCTCCCATGTGTTCGATCTTCTCCGTGAGTTCTCCCTGCCTTTCGATCAGCTTGGTCATCTCTTCGTCATCCATCGGTTCCGCAAACTTGTTATTCACTTCCTCATACTCCTTCAGCACGTCAACTATCTCCTGCACACCTTCCTGCACGATCTCCTTCACAGTCTTCGTTTCGTCAAGCTCCGGCTCCTGAGCAAGAAACCCGACCGAGTAATCCTTCGTAAAATGAACCTCACCTTCAAAGTTCTTTTCGACACCCGCAATAATTTTCAGCAGTGTTGACTTTCCCGAACCGTTAAGTCCGATGATGCCGATCTTTGCTCCGTAAAAAAATGAAAGGTAGATGTTCTTCAGAACCTGTTTGTGCGGCGGGAATGTCTTGCTTACACCCACCATTGAAAATATGATCTTGTTATCTGCCAATGATATTTTTTATTTTGAGTTTCCTGTTTCACCGCCTTTTGACTTATCCCTTGTCACAAACAGAAAAAGGAAAATTCCGGCAAGGCAGATAATCCAGACAGAGTCTATCCAGGTCATAATTGATTTTGTGATTGATTGCTGAGAAGGCTGTACGCAGTTCAGCGGTGCAATTTACCCATGAATGCCGCGATATACAATTCACAATTTGTCCGGACCGTTAAGTGGTTGAAACGTCAATGTTAGATGAGCACACTTCCGGGTACTTCTCCGCATTGGGTTTCTTTCAGAATTGTTAACCACTTTTGCAATCTGCTGACCCGGAATCAGCAGAAATGATAAGCGAAGACAAGCTTAGCGGAAAAATTCGGAAAGTATGACGCAGGTCATAGTTTTTTATGATGAAAATTGACTAAGTTGAAAATAAAAACACAATTAAATGGATCACTTCAGGACGATCATTGAGCCCTTTAAGATCAAGACCGTTGAACCGATTACAGTAACATCTGAAGAGGAGAGGGAAACGCATCTTAAGGAGGCATTCTATAACCCGTTCAA
>CAZTQR010000034.1:20461-32290 GCA_964615795.1 uncultured Ignavibacteriaceae bacterium | reverse complement strand
ACTATCCTCAGTTTCAAGAACAATTCCCACAGGCATGCAATGGAACTCTCAGCAGAAAAAAACATTGAACTGATACGTGCTGTCGTTGCAGATCTGCTGGCATGAATCGGTGGAACTGCTTTTGCAGAACGACTTTTGTCTGTCATTTTCAGTACATATTGGAAGCAACAGGTATGTGTCAGCAGGCTTCACAAACTGACGGACTGCCCTCACAAAGACAACGGGTCACTTGAGAAGTATTTGCCTTTGCATTTATGATGTACGATTACTCAGTTCTGACTCTGTTTGCTATTAAAAATCCAAATTTCTATTTTGGCTAAAATTAATCCACTGCCATGAAGTACCCCGGAAGGATAATCACCAAGGGAGAGAAAGACAAAGCAATTGTCAAAGCTGTTCAGCAGCAGATAAACAAACAGGGCTGCGGGCCGGTTGATGTTGATGGTAGTTTTGGCCCTAAGACACTTGCCGCCGTGAAGTTGTTCCAGAGCCGCTTCCCCGATCAGAACGGAAATCCGCTCACTATTGACGGCAAGCTCGGCCCTCTCAGCTGGGCTGCATTGTTCGGCACCGGCACAGTGCCCATAGCACCGCAGGCACAGTCTCAGCTTCTGAAGAAAGTACTGGAAACGGCAGTGAGCCAGATCGGTGCTCTCGAGAAACCCAAAGGGTCCAACTGGGGTCATCCGGTTCAGGATTATCTTGCGAGAACGGGGATCAACTTTCCGGCGGCATGGTGCGCGGCATTCGTTTACTGGTGTTTCGATGAAGCCTGCATACAGCTTGGAAGAAACAACCCGGCTGTTAAGACAGCGGGCGTGCTCAATCACTGGAGCAGGACAACGGGCAAAAAGATCACGACTTCCGAGGCAACGGCAAACCCATCGCTTGTGAAGCCAGGACACATTTTCATTCTTTCAACCGGCGGGGGGCTTGGGCATACGGGACTTGTGGAGTCTGTGAACGGAGGATTTCTCGTTACCATTGAGGGCAACACTAACGAAGGCGGCAGCCGCGAAGGCATCGGAGTCTTTCGACGGGACAGAAGAAAGATCAAAGATATAAACAGAGGATTCATTCACTATTCATAAGGAAGGGCACGCTTTGTGCTTTTCAGTTCTTAAACCTAAATACAAATCATCATGCATCTGATCTGGTCTGCTTTGGTGGGTCTGCTTGTGGGAGCAATTGCTAAACTCTTTATGCCGGGCAAAGACGGCGGCGGTATAATCGTAACGATGATCCTTGGTATAGTCGGTTCATTGTTGTTCACTTATCTGGGGAGATTGGTTGGACTTTATGGAGAAGGTGAAAATGCCGGATTTATAGCTTCAATACTCGGTGCTATGATCGTCCTGTTCATCTACAGGTTCATCAAGAAGAAGACAGCGTAGAATATCTGTTCTGACCTTCTGATCCCCTGATGGTCCGGCAATTGTCAGATCTGTTTGCTTCGGCCGGCGCTTCTCTTCAAAAGGAATTTTTCTGCAAAGGTGTAGAGCAGGAAAGAAAGCATCAGCACAAGCAATACCGCGCCGGCCTGTGAAGTGACCGACAACCCGACCATCGAAGTCAGCTGAAGGCTGATGGTTTCAATGGTTGAGGAAAATGATTCGATTGTCCCTGACACACGGTCGCTGGTCTGCGACTTTGTTTGATTCAGCACAAAAGCCGTTAATCCGATAAGAAACATAAGAGCCGCAACTACCGATGCTATTACGGTCTTGGCGATCTTATCGGTCTTCACATCCTGTTTTCTGAATTCATTCTCAAGAGCGATCCTCTTCTTTAGCTCCTCTTCAAATCCCTCGGATGGAACTTCAAAGTAGCAATTGCCGATCTGCTCGTTCAGAAATGTGTCTATGTTCTTTCCGCTGCTCATGCCGCTCAAAATACCTGAAAAATTGCTGATGTTAAAATGATTTTTTTTCATACGTATTGAAGAATCTCTTCTTCCGTGAATTTTTTCAGTATCAGTTCTTTCAATTTTGCTTTTGCCCTGAAAATCCTGTTCTTTACCGTGCCGATCGGAAGTTTCAGGATTGCTGAGATCTCTTCGTGTGAAAGATCATTTATATAGAACATCGTGAGTATGACGGAATATTGTTCCGGCAATGACAGGACATACTTCCTGATGATCTCCTTCACTTCATTGCCGCTTACGGTCTTGCCCGTTGACTCCGATCCCGCATCAATTCCAAACTCCTTTAATCCCCTTGTCAGATCATCACCTTCTTCAAAATTGTCACCCTCAACATCAATTGAGATTATGCTGAATCTCTTGTCCTTCAGCTTCTTGTAATGGTCAACGGCAGTATTGTAAACAATTGTGTAGAAGTAAGTCGATAGCTTTGAGCGCTCTTCGAACTGTCCCGACACAACCGCTCTGTACAATCTCATGAAAGCATCCTGAAGGCAGTCCTCGGCTTCTTCCCTGTTTCCAAGAATGCGAAGGCAAAGGGAATATGCTTTTGCGCCGAATTCCTTCGCCAGGCCGGAAAATGCGGAAGAGTCACCCTCCCGCATGCTTTTGATTATGTCAGATGTCAGTTCCAAATCCGGTCAGTAGATTTCAGCGGCCTGTTCATTGCCAGTTCTTGCCTTTGCCTTTCAGCGTGATCCTCCCGTTAACCGTGCTTACGCTTATTGATGGCCCGGGCGCGTTTCCGAATTCCGCCTTAAGGTATTTCTTCTCACGCTTCACATTGCTGAGTGACATGTTTTCATCGAAGATCTTACCGTTGGTAGTTTCCACCTTGAGGTTCCCGGATACGGTTTCTCCAAAAGTCAGGTCAACCGAACCGTTGACAGTTTCAATGTCTATGCCGGTTGTAGAATCAACCTCCACAGAAACTTCACCGTTTGTAACCTCCGACTCAAACAGCCCCGTGTAATTATCTATGTTTACATCGCCGTTTACAAGTTCAATCTTTACATCCGACGCAAGCCTGCCCGAAGTTACATCACCGTTCACATTGGAAACAACTATCTGAAACCCCGGCGGTACGAAGATCTCGTAATCAATCCGGGGGCTCTTAAGGCTTCCGAAATTGAAGAACCTGACACGATTTTTGGCTCTGATCTCCGAATCAATCCTGATCTCACTGCCGGAAGAATCGATCTTTAGCTTTATCTCGTCAAACGGTTTGTCGAGATCTTTCTTAGGGACAGTGATCTCTTTCCGGGCTATGATCTTTACTATGCCGCTGTCCGAAGATTGATTGAGCTCTATTCTTCCGTTAACATTCTCGAGGTTCAGCGACTTTCTGCCTGAAGCGGATATTGAAAGTTCTTCGGTTTCCGACTTCTCATACTTTTCGGAAAAGATACCGCATCCGAACACAACACCGGCAAACACGGCAAGAGCGAACAGGAAAACAATATGGTTTTTCATCACTGTAATGTTTTTGTGTTATGTTCAGCCTTGCGGAAGTGCTTTGTTCTTTGTCTTTGCGTTCACTATTGCAAAGTATATGAGAAATCCCATTCCTGCGCAAAGGACAATGATGCCGAATATGATCCCTTCACTTACTTCGTACATCTCCTCAAAAAGATTTCCGAGAAAGATTCCGAGTCCGACAAATGTGAGAAGAATTCCCCACTTAAGGGATGAATAGGGATTGCCTTGCTTCACTTCATTTGCAAAGTATGCCTTTACTTCTTCCGGCGGAAGGCCCTTTTCAATCAGCCTCATTCTCTCCCTGTGCTTTGTGTAGATCGCCCAGAAGATTATGATGCCGGGTATTCCGAATGTTGCGACTATTGCAACCAGGGGAATCAGCGCTTCAACTCCAGTCATAATTTACTCCTTGTGTTTTAGTTATTGTAGAATTTTGACTTTCTGAGCGCCATGAAAAGTATGATGATGAATGTGACAACCAGAACCGCTAAGTCTATCATGCTTTCATGCCTCAGTTTATATGTTTTGACTGAGTTCCCGGAAAAAGGTTTCAGCTCAGGAAATTTTTCTTCCGAACCGCCCGTATCATTGATCGGGCCCGGCATCTCCCGGTCAGCCAATCGGATATTCTGCGATCAATTCGTAGACAGATCCGGCCGGCTGAAGAGTACTCTTATAATATTTTAGACGCCGTGTTTCAAATTCAATGGAGGGAACAGATTTTTCAATTTCCGTCAGTGTGATCTTTGCATCGCGTCTTACACGGGCAAGCGTTATATGCGGCCTGAACGGCTTGTCCTGCCTGAGGCCAAATTGCGACAACGCATCAACAACATTGCCCGCAAGTTCAGCCAGTCCGCCGGTTACCTCCTCAAACTCCACTGCAAGCACTCTCGGATACCTGAAATTTGGAAAGGCCGTCAATGCTTTCGCCCTGAAGCGCAGGCATTTTTCCGAGAAAGACTCAGCGGCCATCTGCAGATTCAATTGAATCCGGGCGCTCAACTCTTCTTCAACTTCACCCACAAAGAAGACAGTCATATGGAACTTGCCGGAATTTTCCCACCTCAGATCTCTGCCTTCCCGAAGGAGATCATGCTTCAGTTTGTTCTGAAGTCCGGCGAGCTCCTTGATTGCTGATCCGTCAGGATCGAGCGCGACAAACGTTCTTATCTTCACTTCCTGTTCTCCATTATTCTTATGAATGTAATTTTACAGTAAGCAAACGATGCGAAGTTTATCATTCTCCCGAAGAGAGACTTGCCGTCAATGAGCCTGGATGTGACATATCCCAGCACATTGTCATCATCCACTCTCTTTTTTGATTCAACGAAGTCTCTTTCCTTCCTGATCCAGCCGGAGTTTATCAGAATCCAGCCGTAAGCACGGCAGAGCTGAAAGAATGAATATTTGCGTGAGAACAGCGAGGCAACGGATTTCATCACGAAGTTCAGTATGAGGAAGGGTGTATATTTGACGATGAAACTTGCTTTGAAGAAAATGAGGAAATTCAGGAGCCTGTTTCTTTCCTGAAAGAAATACATCGGTGAGCTTACACTCCCTGACGTTCCGCCCCCCTCGTGATGCACAACCGATGCCGACTCGTGAATGATCTTCAGTCCCCTGAACTTTACCTTCATGGAGAGATATGTATCTTCGGAATAAGCAAAATACTTTTCGGGAAAAAGCCCGCCGAGTTCTTCCACAAGTCTCTTTCTGATAATGAGTGAACAGCCTGTTGCAACAAATATTTCTCCTGCGCCGTCACTGCCAATTTCAAAGATCTCCATAATGTTGTGGCCAAGAAGATTTACCGTGCCGTTCATTTCATAGTATTTGGCGGGAATACCTTTTGTAAGGACCAGCGACTGCACAATGCCTGTGTCTTCATCCGAATCAATCCTGTACACGAGAGCTTCAAGCCATCCTTCATCAACAATTGTATCGTTGTTCAGCAGTACTATCAATTCGCCAGATGCCTTGCTGAAACCGAGATCATTCCCGCCCGCAAAGCCGAGATTTCGGCCTGCAGGGATGATGCTTATCTCAAGTCCTTTGTAGATTTCCCTCACAAGGTCAATGCTCCCGTCAGTTGAGCCGTTGTCAACAAAGATTATTTCAAAATCACTGAAGGATTGCCTTGAAAGTGATTCGAAACAATTTTTAAGGAATTTCCTCCCGTTATAATTGACTATTATGACTGATACCCGTGCGATATGTCCTGCTTATTGAGATGAAACATGATCGGCCTGTCAGGAGAAGAATGCAATTGCACATTCTGTACAACCTGCAAATACGCGACAAAATACATAAATCTTACTTTTAATAATCGTTCAATAGCTTTATTTTGAAACCAAATTTCACACTCCTTATCAAATGCAAAAGCCATATCCTCCCGTTTACTACGGAGATTATCTTCAGCTCGAACGATTGCTTACCAGCCAGTTGCCCAAGAGCGATGAATACGGAAAACCGGCACATGACGAGATGCTCTTCATAATTGTACACCAGGCTTATGAACTATGGTTCAAGCAGATCATACATGAACTTGACTCGGTGCTTGATATCTTTTCAAAGGAAAAGATAGACGAAAAGAACCTCGGAGTTTGTGTTGCCCGCTTAAGAAGGATCACGGCAATACAAAAGGTCCTCATCGAACAGCTGAACATACTGGAGACAATGACTCCTTTGGACTTCCTGGACTTCAGGGATTATCTGATCCCCGCTTCAGGCTTTCAGAGTTTCCAGTTCAGGATGGTGGAGAACATGCTCGGGCTGAGCATTGAGAGCCGCGTGAAGTTTGACGACAAGAATTACTATTCACTTGTATCCGATGAGCATCAGAAACTCCTGATTGAAACCCAGAACAAGACAAGCCTTCTGAAAGCAGTTGACAACTGGCTTTCCAGGATCCCGTTCATAGACGGCAACGGCTATCACTTTCTGAATGAATATATGTCGGCCGTTTCAAGGATGCTCTCAAACGAGAAAGAGATAATTCTCAGCAATCCAGCTCTCACAGATGAAAAGAGAAACAGGCAGTTGAGTGAATTTGAGAATACGAAGAAGAAGTTTGAAGCACTGCTTGACGAGAACCTTCACAACGAGCTTGTGAGCAATGGGATTCGTAAGTTTTCATACAAGTCATCGCTTGCGGCGCTGTTCATAAATCTTTACAGAGACGAACCCATACTTCATCTGCCGTTCAGGTTTCTCACATATCTTATAGATGTTGATGAGAACTTCACTTCATGGAGATACAAGCATGCGCTCATGGTTCAGAGGATGATAGGGTCAAAGGTCGGCACCGGAGGCTCCTCCGGGCATCACTACCTGATGCAGACCGCAGAGAAGCACAAAGTGTTTCCTGACCTGCTTGAGATACCAACGTTTCTCATTCCCAGATCAGAACTCCCTGAACTTCCTTCGGAAGTGAAGAGCAGGCTTGCATTCAGTTATGAACTAACCTGACAAAAGGGGATGATCTCAATAGACCTTAGCGGAAAGAAAGCAATTGTGTGCGGCAGTTCGCAGGGCATAGGAAAAGCTGCAGCACTGCGGCTTGCGGAAGCCGGCGCTGAAGTTACGCTGATCGCGCGTGACGAAAGCAAACTCACAGAAGTTCTGAAGGAACTCAGCACATCTTCCGGACAGAGGCACTCGTTCCTAATTGCAGACTTCACCCAACCTCTTCAGCTTAAGGATGTGATCCATGATCATATGAAGGAAGGCAGATCGGTGAACATTCTCATAAACAACACAGGCGGCCCGAGAGCCGGAGACGCGGTGAACGCCGACACATCGGAATTCATAACCGCATTTTCGAATCATCTGATATGCAATCAGATTCTTGTGCAGGCAACCGTGGAAAGCATGAAGAGTTCGGGTTACGGAAGGATAATCAACATCATTTCCACCTCCGTAAAACAGCCGCTGAAAGGGCTTGGCGTTTCCAATACAATACGCGGCGCAGTTGCAAGCTGGGCAAAGACACTTGCCGGCGAACTTGGTCCATACGGCATAACAGTAAACAACGTACTACCCGGAGCAACAAAGACTGAGCGTTTGTACTCGCTGTTCAAGACCAAGTCTGAGAATACGGGAAAGTCAACCGATGAAATAGAATCGGAATGGAAGAAGGAGATCCCTGCGGGCAGGTTTGCGGAGCCTGTTGAGCTTGCCAATGCGGTCGCCTTTCTTGCATCACCACTTGCTTCTTATATCAACGGTATCAATCTGCCTGTTGACGGCGGCAGGACAGGATGTCTCTGAAAAAACTTAACTGTTTCAAACACGAGCTTCCACAGGCACTGATAATTTTCTCAACAAATAAAATAAAACAGCCGACATTTAATGATCATCTACAATGTAACAGTTAATGTTGAAGACTCAATACACGAAGAGTGGCTTGATTGGATGAGGTCAAAGCACATACCTGATGTGCTTGCAACAGGACTCTTTACCGGAAACAAGATCTACAGAGTGGACGAGCCAAAGTCTGAGGAAGGAACAACATATGCAATTCAGTATCACTGCAAGTCAATGGAGGAATACTCGAAGTACAGAATTGAATTTGCCCCGTCGCTTCAGGACGAGCATCAGAGAAAATACGGCGGCAGATTCGTTGCATTCAGGTCACTGCTAACTGAAGTGTGATCCTTCACGCCATGGATAAGATCAAGAACTACATAGACGGGATTTTCACAACGCCTTATTCAAACAGCTACTTTAACAATTTCGACCCCTCCACCGGCGGAGTATTCACAATGATCCCCGATTCAGGAGCCGAGGATGTTGAACTTGCCGTAAGCGCGGCTGAGCGGGCGTTTCCCGCCTGGTCTGCTACCTCGGTAGAAGAGCGCTACGACCTTCTAATGAAGATAGCACGGCTTCTGAAGGAACGGCTGGAGAAATTTGCCCTTGCAGAAAGTATGGACAACGGAAAGCCCCTGAAACTCGCCAGAACCGTTGACATTCCTCGGGCCATCAAGAACTTCGAGTTTTTCGCAAATGCGATAACTCAGTTTTCGAGTGAAGCACACAGCACAGACAATGTTGCAATCAATTACACACTCCGCCAGCCGATTGGTATTGTAGGTGCGATATCACCCTGGAACCTTCCATTGTATCTTTTCACCTGGAAGGTTGCGCCTGCGCTGGCGGCAGGCAACTGCGTCATAGCGAAACCGTCGGAAGTCACACCGCTGACCGCTTATCTGCTTTCGGAACTGTTCATTGAAGCCGGCTTTCCGCAGGGAGTGTTCAACGTTATTCACGGATACGGCCACACTGCCGGCAAGGCTATTGTGTCTCATCCTTCAGTAAAAGCAATAACATTCACAGGCGGCACAAGGACCGGAAAGGACATTGCAGAGATTGCCGCACCGATGTTCAAGAAACTCTCGCTGGAACTCGGCGGAAAGAATCCGACAGTGATATTTGCAGACTGTAATTATGAGCAAATGCTTGAAACGACCGTAAGATCGTCATTCACAAATCAGGGAGAGATCTGCCTTTGCGGTTCGAGAATACTTATTGAGAGAAGCATCTACGAGAAGTTCAGAAAGGACTTCACGGAAAAAGTCAGGGATCTTAAAGTCGGCGACCCGCTTCTCGAGGACATCAACATGGGGGCAATTGTCTCGAAGCAGCACTTTGACAAGATCATGTATCACATATCACTTGCCGTGAATGAAGGCGGAAGAGTGCTCTGCGGCGGAAAAGCAGTGAGGCTTTCAGGAAGATGCTCCGGCGGCTGGTTCATTGAACCGACAGTCATTGAAAATCTGCCATACAACTGCAGGACAAATATGGAAGAGATTTTCGGACCCGTAGTAACTCTCATTCCGTTTGATACGGAAGAACAGGCGATCGGAATTTCAAACAGCACGGAGTACGGGCTCGCCTCTATTTTATGGACAGAGAATCTAACACGCGCGCACAGGATCGCATCTGAGCTGAAGTCAGGGATAGTCTGGATAAACTGCTGGATGTTGAGAGACCTGAGAACTCCATTCGGAGGCATCAAGAATTCAGGCGTAGGGCGGGAAGGCGGACTCGAAGCTTTGCGCTTTTTCACCGAGCCAAAGAATGTCTGCATAAAGCTGTATTAGTTTCAGGGCCTGCCATGTTCTCAATCTGGGAAAAGAACTCCTTCATTAACTTCGACATCATAATCATCGGCAGCGGCATTCTCGGACTCTCAACAGCTGTATCCATAAAAGAGAATGATCCGGACAAGGAAGTGCTGATACTCGAGCGCGGCACACTGCCTTCAGGCGCAAGCACAAAGAATGCGGGGTTCGCATGTTTCGGGAGTCTTACGGAGATCATTGCGGATTGCAGAAGACTTGGAGAGAGCGCAACAGCCGGGCTTGTGGAGAAAAGATGGAAAGGCACAGGTATGCTAAGGCAGAGACTCGGCGATGAAGCGATCGGCCTCTTAAACTACGGAGGGTATGAGCTTATTACCGAAAGTCATCTTCACTGCCTGGATAAGATCGGAGAAGTTAACAAGCTTCTGAAAGACATCTTTGCGGATGAAGTATTCAGCAAAGCCGATGAATTCATAGACAAGTTCGGATTCAGCAAAGACTTTTCAAGGTCTCTTGTTTTCAGCAGGTATGAATCACAGATCGACACCGGAAAGATGATGCGTTCACTTCTGAAGAAAGCGCAGTCGCTGGGTATAGTGATCGTGAACAACTTTGATGCATTCATAGACGATGCCGGCTCAGGCAGATTAACCATTGCTTCAAACACTTCACCCGTCAGATTCACTTCTTCGGTACTTATCAGCTGTTCAAACGCATTCACTTCATTCATTCTTCCGGGTATTGATATTCGTCCCGGCAGAGGACAGGTTATTGCGACTTCTCCGGTAAGAGGCCTCAGATTCAAGGGGGTGTTTCACATTGAAGAGGGTTTCTATTATTTCCGTAATTACGGTGAACGTGTCATACTTGGCGGAGGCAGGAATCTTGATTTTGAGACCGAGGAAACGCATAATTTCGGCAACACGGAGAGAATACTCGGCAAACTGAATTCGCTGTTGCGCGAAGCCATACTTCCGGGCGAAGAGTTTGAGATAGAATGTGCATGGAGCGGAATTATGGGATTCAACGAATCGGGGCTTCCGCAGGTTGCGGAGGCCGGCGAAAATATTTTCGCCGGCTTCTGCTGTAACGGAATGGGCGTGGCGCTGGCAAGCTATGCAGGTAAGGAGCTCGCAGAGACAGTGCTGGAGAAACTGTGAGAATTATCCGGACCAGGTCCGCCTAAGACTGAACTTCCTCCGCGGCAAAAAAACAGCGGGCGGCTATATATATAGCCGCCCGGCAAAAACCCAGCCTGAATCAACCGCCCTACATTCCCGGCTCATCAGCAGAAGGCCCGTATGATCCCGGAACGGGAACATCAAGCAGTCTGAGGTATACAGACATTTGTCCCCGATGATGTACAAGATGGCTGAAAACAAATCCTCTTAGCACAGCAATCTTCGGCATCGTGAAATAGACCTCTTCTCCGTTCCGCATGGTCCAGTTCTTCATCATCTCCGCGTCATCCGTCTTCTTAAGCGTCTCAAGTGCCGATGCAAGTGTGGCATCAAACTTCTTCACTGCTTCCTCGCTTGATGCAGCCTCAACCGGCTTATAGTCCATCTTTGCAAAATCAAGTTCATCGGCAAGCAACGTGGCATTTACCCATCCAGGAATCTCCGCAAGGTGCATGGCCAGCCTTCCCAGTGTCATTGATTTTTCATGCGGCCTCCATGTAAGCTTGTCCGCGGGAAGCCTCTCCAGCATCTTTCTGGTTGACTGTGCTTCCTGCTCAAGCTCCATCACCAGTGGTTCGTTCATTTTCATACTTGTATATTTTTTGGTTAGGCGCAAAATTATCTCATTTGAATCAGAACCTCAATTGACAAATCATAAGATCTCATATGCTGTTGTTGCTGATCCATGCACTGAATAATTTCGTAATGCATGGATCCGGGTATATGAAATTGCTGTTCACATTCACTGCTTTGTCTTCTGATTCCCGATCCGGTGTAATCAGGAAATGCTGTGTCACATCCTCCTGAACCTCGCCTGAAAGAACCTGAGATACTTCGGTTCATAAACCATCTTAAGCCCCCTGACTTTCTTTCTTCTGTCATGAACGCTTTCAATACTTTCGCTGATAACGTCCATGTGTGCCTGAGTGTATACTCTCCTGGGAATTGTCAGTCTCACAAGTTCAAGCTTCGGGTAATTGTGTTTGCCGGTGGACTTGTTCCTTCCTGCTGAGACTATTCCCCTCTCCATTGTCCGCACTCCTGAATCAATGTAGATCTCGGCCGCAAGCGTCTGCGCAGGGAAATTGTCCTGCTTCAGGTGCGGAAGAAATGCTCTTGCGTCAAGAAACACACCGTGTCCTCCAACCGGCCG
>CAZTQR010000034.1:0-20361 GCA_964615795.1 uncultured Ignavibacteriaceae bacterium | reverse complement strand
TCCTGATGAAGCCTCGTTGTTGTAAAGTACATATTGCCCGGCACGTAATCGCCTGGCTTGATCGTGATGTGTGACAGAAGGTTTTCAGCTCCTCTTCCCTGATGAGTGGGAACAACATACTTATAGCCGTAATACTTTCTGACGACTGATTCGAGGTGATAGAAATTCTCGCTCCCGGCGTAGGCCTCATCGCCCGTCATCAGTCCTGCCCATTGCCTGTCGCTCATTGCGTTCGTACCGCTGTCTGTGAGCAGGTCTATGTAAACATCCTTTGACCTCAGAAGAAATGTATTGAATCCCACTTCTTCAATGGTCCTCTTTCTTTGTGCAGGAGTTGTCATCTTAAGCAACTCCACCATCTTGATCTTGAATGGTTCCGCCCATGAATGATGGGGATCGCGCTTGATTCGTTTTGCCATAAGTTTCAGTATGTTTTTGAATTAGATCAAATGTGATTCTCGTTCTTGCATTCTCGCTCTGGTTGGATACGAACATGTTTTACCCGATCCTCCACAAATAAGAATATCCCTGTTAACTGCCTGAGCTCAATTTCAGTTTGCAATACTCCTGCTCCTCTTTGCTGCTTTCCAGAATTCCATCCAGAAAGTGCCGGCAAAAGCGGCGATGACTGATAGAATAAGATATCCACCGCTCAGCGACTTAAAGCCGAATACTCCGCTCACAGGTTCTATGTATATTGAGGCAAACAGGAGTGTGAGCGAAACAGTGATCACAACCGGAAGCAGAGTGTTCCTGTACTTAAGCGTTGTGAACACGGAATAGTAGAATGACCTGTTTATCAATGTGAGAAACAAATTGCTGAATATAAGTGTAGAAAAAATGACCGTTCTTGAAAGTGATTCATCCCCGGATCTTGAAAACGTGTCATACCCTAGCCACAGGCAAGCAAGTGTGATCGCCAAACCCTGAAAGATGCTGATTGCAAGTTCATTAATGGATAGAAATGTGGAAGACATTTTTCTGGGAGGACGCTTCATTGAATTTGCCTCTATCGGTTCGTTCTCATAAATTATCGAGCACGTCGGACCCATTATCAGCTCAAGGAAGATCACATGTACCGGTGTGAATATTTCCGTGAAATCCCAGAAAAGCACTAGCGGAAGAGTCACGATCATTATGATCGGAATATGAATTGAAATAATGTACTGTATTGCCTTCTTGAGATTCTCATAGATCTTTCTTCCCATCGCAACGGCATCAACCATATGAGAGAGATCATCGTCAACAAGTATCAGCGAGGCTTCACTCTTAGCAACTTCACTTCCCTTTTTGCCCATTGAAATCCCAATATGCGATGCTCTCAGTGCAGGACCGTCGTTAACACCGTCGCCGGTCATGGCCACCACGTCTCCCTTCCTCTTCAGAGCGCTGATTATCTTCATTTTGGCATCGGGAAACATCCTTGCAAAAATGTTCACCCTGTCTGCAACTTCAGCAACCTCCTCGTCCTTCATTTTCATAATATCAGATCCGCAGATCACATCACCATCATGCCTTATTTTAACCTGCTCCGCCACAGCCTTTGCTGTCCCCGGATAGTCTCCCGTTATCATTTTTACATTTATGCCTGCTTCATAGAAGGAAGATATCACTTCATCTATGTTCTCTTTCGGAGGATCATTGAACGAGATGAGCCCGAGGAACTCAAAAACAAATTCGTCCTGTGAAGCGGGAAGCTGTTCGATGTCCGGCCTTGCTTCAGCCACACCCAGTACGCGCTTTCCCTTCTCCGCTATGTTCAATCCCAGTTCATAGATCCTGTTCTTTTCATCATCACTCAATGTTGACTGTGACAGGATCGTCTCCAGCCCTCCTTTGGAAGCAACGACATAATTTCCGTCCCTGTCTATGTGAACGTGTGTCATTATGGGAGGAACTCCGGAGATCGGATATTCATGGGTGATCCTGAAATGAGGCCTCATGTCTGCAGGCGCTGACTTTTCATAGGCTGCGTGTATGGATTCTTCCATCGGGTCAAATGGCTTTGGCTCTGATGCCCACATCGCAAATTCAAGCGTCTTGCTGAAAGCAGTTTCGCCGTTTTGCCAGTCTGTAAACTTGCCTGTTCCATGATCATAAACTTCTGCAAGGTGCATCTCATTCTTCGTGAGCGTACCTGTTTTGTCAACGCAGATCACGGTTGCCGCGCCGAGAGCTTCAACCGTATAGGGATGCTTGGCTATCACATTCTCCTTCAGCAGTCTGTAAGCGCCGAGAGCCATGAATGCGCTGAACGCAACCGGAATTTCTTCGGGAAGCACAGACATTGCAAGCGTCAGGCCGTGAAGCAGGCCGTGAAGCACGTCTCCGCTCTGGTAATATGCAAGTATCCAGACAAGCAGAAATGCAGCGGAACCGAATGCAACCATCCTCACAACGAATTTTCTTATCTGCAGTTGAAGAGGAGTCTTCTCTGTTTGCACATTCCTGATTGACTTCTCTATTCTTGCAAGCGCTGTGCCCGCTCCTACCGCTGTCACCTTCGCAACACAGTATCCGGTCAGTACAAGAGTGCCCTTATAGATCGTGTTTTCATTACTAGTCATGCTCTTAAAAACCGGAAGCGACTCGCCTGTCAGTATGCTGTCATTGACGGAAAAGTCGTGGCACTCAAGCACTGTTGCATCTGCAGGCACAAGATCTCCGTCTTCAACGGAAATGATGTCGTCAACGACAAGCTCTTCTGACCTTATCTCTTCCCATGAAGAGCTTCTGCAAACATAAGCAAGAGGGCTTGAAAGCTTCTTCAAAGCTTCCATTGCATTGTGGCTTCTTCTTTCCTGATAAAAAGAAATGGACGCAACGATGAGAATTGCCACAAGCATAATGACGGCTTCTGACTTCTCTCCGAGCACAAAGTAAATGATTGCTGATGCTACAAGAAGTATGAACATCGGCTCTGTGACAATATCACGGAGCAAATCTAAGGCGGCGTTTCTTTCTTTTAAATCTTCCAGATTGGATCCAAACTTCTCACGGGATTTTGATACCTCTTCGGGCGTCAGCCCTGAATACGCATTCTGTGACATTTGGCAGTAAATGAGTTTGATGTCAGCTCTTGGCAAGTTTCAATCTTCGCCTGAAAGCCTGTTACTTTTGACATGTAATATTGGCGGTGAGTAGCTTTATAATATTCCGGTTGTTCCTGTCAGAGTCACGATACTCCCGGCGGACACCGGATTATCACTGAGAAGTTATTAGTTATGAAAGATCTCGGCAATCATACAGCGGGCACTTCCTCCGCCAATGGTCTCTATAGTGCTGATCTGCGCCCGCACAATCTTTGGGTTGTGTCCGGCAAGCTTCTGCTTCTGCATTTCATCCAGACTGCGGTAAGCTTTCTCTGACATGACAAGCACCTTAACACCTTCTTTGTCATTAAGCTGTAGCATGTTTCCCGCAAAACAATTCACCTGTTCTTCAGAGATCCGGATCACTTCCCTGCCGCCGGCAGACAGAAGTTCAACAACTCTCTCTCTTTCTCTTCTGTCATTAATCATTTCAGTGCAGACCACAGCAAAGGTCTCGCCTACCGTGAGCACAACATTTGTGTGATAAACTTCCTGCAGATTCTTATCAACCGCCGTGAACAGCACAGGCTCATAGCCGAGCATACCGCATACATCATTAAGCAGTGCTTTTTGCGTCCGGGGTGAAAGTGCCGCATACGCCCGTTTGTTCACATGATCGAACACAATGCTTCCTGTTCCTTCAAGCACTCCTGCTGATTTCGAAAGGTCTTCAATTCCGCAAGAATATTTCTCCGCCAGCATGTTGACTACATCATAGCGCACTTCTCCTTTGCGCAGGGGGGACATCATCGGATAGATCAATATCAGTCCTCTTCCGTCTTCGAGAATGTGTGTAGAAAACCAGTTGTTTGGAAATACGGCGTCGGGCTTGGGAGGATCTTTTGTATCTTCAACGATGACCACTTCAATGCCGGCGCTTTTAAGATCGCCGGCGAAACGGTCGAACTCTTCTATCGCAAGTCTGGATGTGCTGCCGTTATCAGTCGCTGAAATGTCTTTTTGGAAAGCGTTTGATCCTGCAGTTTCGGGGTTGTATCCGAATGATGCAGGCCTGACCATGAGTATCGTGCCGGTTGTCTGTTTCAATACCGTAACTTCTTTGATGCAATTTACCTATGACCATGATGAAGAGAAATGGAAATCTTTGGCAATTCAATTAATTGGACAAAGATCCTTAAGCCAATAAAGCTCGGATTCACCGGATCAATCCGTTCTCACCGGATCTGAATGCTCCGTTTTCCGGATTCTGAACATGCTCAGTCACCACTTCCGGTAAATTATGTAAACGGCGGCGATGATCATTGCAAATCCGACTATGTGATTCCAACGCAAAGGGCCTCCCTTGAATACAAGCAGATTAACAATTATGAAAACCGTAATTGACACCGCCTCCTGAAGCGTCTTGAGTTCAAACAGGTCAAACGGTCCGCCGTTTCCTGTGTAACCGATTCTGTTTGCAGGGATCATGAATGAATATTCAAAGAAAGCTATGAACCAGCTTATCAGGATCACTCCCAACAGCCCCAGGCTCTTTATCCATTCGATCTTTTGAAACTGAAGATGTCCGTACCATGCAAAGGTCATGAAGAGATTGGAGACTGCAAGAAGTCCGATGGTCTGAATGTATTTCATTGATGATTGATTTTCCGGATTTTTATTTGACGGTAAATTATCGGAATTCCCCGACAGATGAAGTCAAAAAGCAAAAGCTGACAGACTGCCGGCATTTATGCGAGACCTTTGCATCCCGGTCAGAGTTTTCAGCACGTCAACTGACTTTTCTTCAAAGGATGACATTGAGAGGAAAATAGTTAGCAATTGAAAACTCCATTTAATATTTTTGCTTCAATTTCAAAAACAAACCCACAATTAGGAGAGCAAATCAATGAAGAACTTTTCCAGATTCATCGTTCTGGCAGTATTGCTGATACTGCCAACAATCCTCAATGCACAAACCAAAGAAGAGATGGATGCCTGGATGGCATCTATGACTCCCGGACCCGTTCATGAAATGTTTGCAAAGTCAGACGGAAAATGGACTGAGGAAGTTAAGTACTGGATGGACCCGAACGGAGAACCCGTAACAACTGTAGGAACTGCTGAGAACAAGATGATACTTGGAGGAAGATATCAGTATTCCACCCATTCAAGCACAATGATGGGGATGCCGTTTGAAGGTATCAGCGTAGTTGGATATGACAATGTAAGAAAGGTCATCCAGTCAACATGGATTGACAACATGGGCACGAGCATCATGTTTCTTGAAGGCAAATGGGATGATGCTTCAAGGTCATGCACTCTTACAGGAAAGGCTACTGACCCCATGAAGGGCGGACAAGTTGATGTGAGAGAAGTCTTCACAGTCATTGATGATAATAATCATAAAATGGAGATGTACATGACACAGGATGGAAAGGAAATAAAGACAATGGAAATTCTCTGGAAGAGATAGGATCTTTTTTCGCTGCAGCTCAGTAAGGCAGAGTTAACCGCTCTGCCTTTTCTGTTTTGAATTGTTCTGTGATCGCCGGGAACTACTTCCCTGTTCTGACAAACGCCGCAAACTTACAGCTCTTTGCCTCCGCAAGGCCAAGTGATTCATAAAATTCCTGAAGCTCTGCAGTGTCATCTGTCAGAAGCACAAGCTGGCGTAAATTCCTGTATTTCTCCATTACCATTCTCATCAGAGCGGTGCCAATGCCTCTTCTTCTGTAAGACTTCAGCACCAGCAGATCCTGAACATATGCAATCGTCTTTCCGTCACTTATGCACCTGATCAGGCCGACCAGTTTTCCGTCATCTCTTGCCTGCACTACAAAATGCGAACTGTCAATCGCTTCCCTTAGCAGGCCGGGATCTTTAGTGTACGATGTCCATCCTGCATCCGAATACAGATCCAGCATCTCTTCTGATGAAAGTTCCGAAGATTCTATGTATCGGATGCTTTCCAATTGGGCATTCAGCGATCAGATGAAGAGCATGTGAACGCCTTCACCGGCTCCTCTTTCGTAAAAGCCGCCAACGGTAAGGATACCGTCAATTTCCGGATACATGTCTTCCTTCTTGTAGTGAAACATATCCATTGCAAGCTTGCATGCCCAAAGCTTCACTCCGGATGCTTTGAGTATTTCAAGAAACTCCCTTACATCCGGCATGTCAATTTTCTCCATTTCACTCTTCATCATCTTCGTGGCAATAGCCTCCATTCCGGGAAGTCCGCCGAGCATTGTGGGGATATGCATTGCGGGATTTCCGACCGTGGCAACGTGAAGATGTTCCAGCTTTTCATTATGGATGGCTTCAAGTCCGAAGAAAGTGAAGAACATTTCAGCTTCTATACCCTCCATCCGCGCTCCGTTTGCAAGCACAAATGCCGCATACACATTTTCGAGCGTGGCTTTGGAGAGAATTATCATCATCTTCTTAATACTGCTGTTGCTGTTCATGTCTTTGCTTGTTTGATTTTTCAGATGCAGCTTGCAGGTTTTGGAATTCCCGCAATCTTTGTGGATATCTTCAGCGGGCCGTTCGGAAAGAGCTGATAGAATTCCTTTATGTCAATCACTCCGCTCTTGCCGATCTTTCTTATGCTCAATGCAACGCCCTGCTTATGCTGATCCTGAAGATAGCTAATTACCTCCCAATGCCTTTGGGTTAGATGAATTCCCTCTTCCCCGGCAATTGCTTCCGCTACTTCTCTTGTCCATTGTGAATGGTCTGTAAGATAACCTTCCTCATTGACCTCCACTGTTTTTCCTGCAATTGTCTTTTCCAAGTTGTCCTATTTATTTTTTTCAATCTTCTTGCCTTCTTCTGTCATGTGTGAACTGACAAAAGGAATGTCCGAACCTTTCAAAAGCATATTCCAGTAGATCCATCTGAATGCAAGCTTTCCTAAATGGTTCATACGGCTCTCTTTCAGAAGTCTCAGCGGTCCCACACCCGGAATTGGAAATGTGCCTTCAACAGGTTCCTGATTGTAGTTGAAGTCAAGTAGCAGCGCTTTACCTTCACCGGTCTCTACAAAGCAGTTCGCGTGTCCGTCAAAGTCATCCATGAGAGGTTCGCCTTTGATAAACCTTTGAATGTTTTCCGTGAGTATCTCCGCCTCAAAATGTGCCACTGATCCTGCCTTTGATGTCGGCAGATCGCTTGCGTCTCCTATCACAAAAATGTTGGGTTTCACTTTGGACTGAAGCGTGCCCTTGTGAGCAGGAACATAATTCAGGTCATCGCCAAACCCGGAGCGCTCTATTACAACGGAGCCTTTGTTCGTCGGCACTGTAACAAGCAGATCAAAGCTCACTTCTGTTCCTCCGTAATCAATGATCTTCAGTGCTTCATTATCCACGCGCTCAATGGCAAAGTCCGGAATGATCTTTATGTTCTTCTCAACAAGAATGTGCTCAAACGCCCGCGCTGCCTTAGGCCTTGTGAAAGCACCGCTCATCGGAGTTACAAACGATATCTCAACTTTGTCCCTGATTCCTTTTTCCGCAAAATATGAATCCGCCAGGAAAGCAACTTCAAGCGGAGCAACGGGGCACTTGATGGGCATCTCCACAATGTGCACCACAAATTTCCCGCCGGGCCAGTCCCGCAGTTTATCCCGCAGGGCGACGCTCCCGTCGAATGTATAGAAGTCGAAGATAGTCTTTCGCCATTGGCTTCCAAGCATGCCGTGAGTTTCCTCCGGACTTGGATGGGTGCCTGTTGCAATGATCAAAATATCATAAGGAAATTCAGTGCCGTCTTCCATGAGAACTTTGTTGTCGTCAGCAAGAATCCTGTCAATCTTTTTATTTACAAAATTAACTCCTTCGGGTATGAACTCTTCTGTCGGCCGGCAGACCTCTTCAGGAGTGTACATATCAAACGGAATGAAGATGTAGCCGGGCTGATAGTAATGCACTTTACTTTCATCGGCAATCGTGATCTCCCATTCATCCTTGTTCAGCACCGGCTTCAGGTGATTTGCCATCATTGTTCCTGCAGTACCGGCGCCAAGTATGAGTAGTCTTTTCATAAAATTTGTTTCAATCAAATTAAGAATTGAGCGGTTAATAGGAAGCGCAATAATTCATTCCATCCGGCGCCTGTTTCATCGGGAATGGATTTACAGTGAGGAACATTCTCATTTGACATTTTGATTTCATGTAAGGATAGGTCATGACTACTTTACAATTACCGAATACGGCCTAACTCAATTTCTATTGGTGGCCCAATAAACTAAATTGCATGACCAGAGATTTGACTTCTACAACGCATAACACCTGAAAGGACAGCATCTTCAGAATGATGATCCGCTTAAGCAGAGCATGCCTGTCAGTTGGCATACACGGCTGTATTCTCTTGTTCATTTACTCATGTGCAATTGCACAGAATGAGCTGACAGTTGAGTATGTTCATGAAAAAACGCAGGAGTATTTTGACAATCAGGAGTGGAATAAGCTCATTCGGATTGGCGAGAGGGCTCTGAAAAGCGGCATTGAATCATATCTTCTTCGCGCAAGGCTTGGCACGGCATACTTTGAGCTTGAAGACTTTGCACATGCCATACCACACTTCCGCAAGGCCGTGAACACCGGATATTCTGACGGCATTATAAAGAGGAATCTCTATTACAGCTGTATGTACACGGGACGGGAGGAAGACGCCAACGATGTCTTCTTTGACATGTCCGATTCCAGGCAGAAGAGCATCAAGCCATTGACGAATGATTTCATTTACGACTTAGCCGGCGGAGGACTGTTTTTGGGAACTAATGACATTAAACGCAACGGAGATCTTGATCTTGACGGAGGAAGCAATGAATTCGGCGAACAGACACTGTGCGGAAGCGAATCCGGCTTTGGAATCGGCCTTAGCCAGCTTCCTTTGAGATGGCTGAAAATCAGTTATGCATTCGGCTACCTGAATTCGCAGAGAGAGAAACAGTATATGTTCGGAGATCAGAGAGTTTCCGAAAAGTACGATCAGAAACAGGGGCGACTTTTCAACGAGTTCAGTTTCCGTGCAGCTCAAGGCCTTGTCTTATACGCCGCAGGGCACTATGTGAAGACGAACGAGAATACAACAAAGGCCGTGTTCGACAGTTTGGGTAACACCGCATCTCAGTCTTTCAGCCTCATTCGCGGGGCGGTACCGTCAATCAGGGATACACTCATAGAGCAGAAGGATTTCGTGCTTTCGGCTGCTCTTCACAGATGGTTCTCTGTATTCAGGGCCGGGATTTCGGGAAGTTTCTCATATCTTAACGGAGAGCATCAGACACAGGCCGGGTTGTCACTTCAGGCCTTTCCACTGATGAAGCCGGATTTCGTTGTCTCAGCTTCTGTGACTCTTCACACTCAGAATTCAGTATCAAATCTGATCATTACACCTTCACTGGGCTATAAATTCGGAGAAAAGATACGGCTGGAAGGATTCGGATCTTTCGGAAGGATGAGTAACTATAACGAGTCGAACGGATCTGTAATTTACAACAACCCTGACGTGATAAAACTGAAGTACGGAATTTCGCTTCAATATGATTTTCTTTTCAATCTTACAGCGACGCTTTCGTACTCAGGACAGCAGAGGGAGAAGAAATACAGCACATACACTCAGACAGGGTCCGGCAAAGGAACCTCTGCTTATACGCCTGTTTACAGTACCGCCGACTACTCAGCAAACTCGCTCGGCCTTTCTCTGAGATACAGTTTCTGAAGACATTCTCCTTTTCCCGGAGGATAAGACAACAAACGTTTATCAACAGATCGGAGCAAAGAATGTCCGGAATACTATGTATTAACTGCAGACATATTTGTGTAAAGGAACTGCTAAGGTTTCTATTCTCTTTCAAGTGTTTCACAAAAGAAGTAATTTGAAATTGCTAACAATCATATCACAAATTGAATCCTCTTAAATCAATTCATTCCAACTGCGGGGTGTTTGGAATTTTCGGCCATCCTGATGCATCCGTTATGACTTACTACGGACTGCATGCACTTCAGCACAGAGGGCAGGAAGCCGCAGGAATTGTTACATCGGAGTATGACACTCAAAGAAAAAGGTACAGGTTCAACATCCACAAAGATCACGGGTTAGTGCTGTCCGTCTTTGCTGATTCAAAAATACTTACGGACTTACTGAAAGGCGAAGCTGCTATAGGACATACAAGGTATTCCACAACCGGTTCGGGTGACAGCAGAAACAACATACAGCCGCTTAAGGTGAATTTTAAGGATGGCCATCTGGCAGTATCTCACAACGGCAACTTCACGAATACACTGGAACTCCGGAGCATGCTTGAAGCCAAGGGAACCTTGTTTCAGACAACCACAGATACGGAGCTGGCTCTGCATCTCATTGCCCAAAGCGATCAGAAGGAAATGACCGACAAGATCATTGACGCTTTCAGTCAGATCAAAGGCGCATATTCCATTTGCGTTTTGACGGATGATAAACTGTTTGCAGTAAGGGATCCGTACGGTGTAAGGCCTCTTGCTTTCGGAAAGCTTGAAGGCAGTTTTGTATTTGCTTCAGAGACTTGCGCATTTGACATAATAAATGCAGAGTACATTCGCGATGTCCAGCCCGGAGAAGTGATAATGATAGACAGACCTTCACTTTCATCAGGAAAGGAAACATCTTTCAGCATAGGGCAGGCGGAGAAGTTCAGGCATTGCATCTTCGAGTACATCTACTTTGCACGTCCCGACAGTCTCATATTCGAGGAAAAAGTTGACAAGGTGAGAAGGAAGCTCGGAAAGTCACTTGCGGAAGAAAGCCCTTCGCCTCAGACTGACGATGATGAGAAGAAAGTGGCTGTAATCAATGTACCCGACTCTTCCAATACTGCAACACTCGGCTACTTTAACAGGAATGTAAAGAACAACAAAAACCTTAAGCATGAAATCGGATTGATAAGAAGCCACTATGTTGGGAGGACGTTCATTCAACCCGGACAGGACAAGCGGAAGATGAAGGTCAAAACAAAATTCAATACTGTCAGAGGAGTGATAAACGACCGTAAGATTGTCATCATTGATGATTCAATTGTAAGGGGCACCACTTCCAAGCTGCTGGTGGAACTTGTGCAGAAGGCAGGTCCGAAGGAGGTTCATCTCAAGATAACATCACCTCCTGTGGTCGCACCTTGTTATTACGGAATGGATTTTCCTTCAAGAGATGAGCTCATTGCTAATCAGATGAAAGGGGATATTGGGGGGATAAGGGACGAGCTTGGGCTGACGAGCCTCCACTATCTGAGCTTCAGGAGTCTGAAAGAATCAGTGCCATATATGAATCCAAAAACAGATTACTGCACGGCATGTTTCACAGGCGAGTATCCGATCAGCATCAACGGTCTCGAGAAAATGAACAAGCATCAGTTTGATGACTGACCATGTTTTCCATCGCTATTGAATCAAAGCATAACGTAATACGTACATAATCAGGCAAACAAATCTAATCATGGACAAAGAGCAAAAGGCATTTCATAAGTCAAGAAGAGAACTTCTCCGCAAAGCGATAGGCAGGGATGCGGTAGCCGTGATATTCGGAAGCACAAGCTTCAACAAATCCTTTGACGGCAATTTCAGGTTCAAGCAGTATAAGAACTTATACTACCTTACGGGATTTGAAGAACCGAATGCAGCATTGATGATCTCTGACAAGGAAATTGGAAAGACAGGCAGTAACGAGATTCTCTTTGTCCAGAAGAAGGATAAAATGTATGAAACCTGGGATGGACTGAGACTGGGATATGAAAATGTAAACAGCGAACTGGGAATCCGGAAAGCACTTGAGAATTCAGAATTGCAAAAGTACCTGAATATGGCGAAGAACCGAAACCTGCGAAGGATCTATGTGAACATTTCCGAGTTGATCAAGCTTACCGGGGAGCTGAGGCAATATGCTTCCTCATTCCTGGATTCGCTCAACAGGCT
Organism: uncultured Ignavibacteriaceae bacterium; assembly: GCA_964615795.1. GTDB lineage: Bacteria > Bacteroidota > Ignavibacteria > Tepidaquicellales > Tepidaquicellaceae > JADJAH01. The sequence goes on along the minus strand of CAZTQR010000034.1, from coordinate 8,375 downwards.
TGCGGCAAACGTTGAAGTAATTGATATCGGCTACATAATGGGCAGGTTGCGGGCGGTCAAGACGAAGTATGAGATGAAGATGATCGGAAAGGCGTCAGACATTTCAGTGAAGTCATATTATGAGGCCATAAAATCAATAATGCCCGGAAGACATGAATACGAGATTCAGGCGGCGCTTGAATACAATTACAAGATATTCGGCAGTGAGGACAATGCCTATTATCCGATAGTGGCATCCGGCGAGAACGGCTGTATACTTCACTATGAAGATAATAACTGTGTATTGAGGAACGGAGAACTTCTGACAATAGATTCAGCAGGTGAACACAGGTATTACTGTTCGGACATTACGAGGACATTTCCAATAGGCGGAAGATTCACAAAAGAACAGAGGCTTATATATGACCTTGTGCTGAAAGCAAACAAGGAGTGCATAAGGATGTGCAGGCCGGGTGCGAGTTTTAAGAGGATCGGGGAAGTCAGCGATTATATAATCGCTGACGGGCTCAAGAAGGCCGGGCTTCTGAAAGACAAGAAGGACGTGAAGAAGTTCACACTTCACGGGATCGGCCACCATATCGGCCTCGATACGCACGACGCCGTCAGCTATACAATTACCCGCGAAGAAAACAATGACCGGCTGAAAGCGGGAAACGTGCTTACTATCGAGCCGGGGATATATATCCCCGGCGACATGACCTCAGTCCCGAAAAAATTCCGCGGAACAGCCGTCAGAATTGAGGACGTCATTGCCGTTACCAACAAAGGGCCCGTCAACCTAACTTCACACATGATCAAAGAACCCGATGATATCGAAGCCTTCATGACCGGCAACGCCTGAACTTGAGTCCGGCCGGGCATTTCGGCATCATTCTCCGCTGCTCAGCCACTTGTGACGAACTACCTCAGCAAGCTGCTTTCCCTGCATCTTGCTGTCAATCCATGAAATGAAATCAAAATACTCCAGCGCCTTGATCTCAAGGAAGTCCGCCGACATAGATTCAAGCTCGTGCTTCCAGTCTTCAAAGATCCTTGATTTCTCTTTGTCTGTCTTTGTGTTTATGAGTTTCTTTATGTGGCTCAGAACCGCAAGCTCAAACTTGTTAAGAGTATTCTTGCTGGAAAGATACCGCCGGGTTGACTTAACTATATAATCTATAAGGTCATAGTTCCCAAGCTCGTAATGCACAATTATGTTCAGAATCCTCGCAAAACACTGTATGTCCTCGCGGATTGTCAGCTCCTTGTTGTTGATGATCCTGTTGACCCACTTCAGCGAATTGTCAAGATCTGATTTTCCGAAGAACAGGTATGCCACGTTGTAGTCAAACAGAACCTCCGACTCTTTGTTTATCTTTTCCTTGTACACCCTGAGACCTTCTTCTATTGCATCAACAAGCTTCAGACCCTTGTCAAACTCCCCTGTCCTGAGGTAAAGGTTAAGTTCCGTATCGTAGGATGTTACAAAGATCCTCGCGCGCATTGTGACGGATCCCGACTCTATTCCGCGCAGCTTTGTGATGGTCTTGAATGCTTCCCCGAACTTCCTCAGCTCTATCTGCACAAGCAGAAGGTTGTAAAGAGCCGATACATAATTGTCTTCCTTGAACAGGTATTCGTTTGATTCAATATGCTTCACTAGCTTCCCGCAGTAAAGATACAGGTTCTGGAAATCCTTGTTTGTCAGGTAGTACAGCCCCTTTGTGTTGTAGTAAAATGTCTTTGAAAGGAATGTCAGCGCGGAAGATTCATCCTGCATCAGCGGATGCTTTATGATCTGATTGAATCTCTTAAGGTCCTCTTTGTTTCTTATATCCCCTTTCTTCTTCCTGAGAAGAAATACTTCGGTAGCCAGTTTCCAGTACTCATTGATGTTGTTGATCTCCTCAATGGCCTTCTTATAATCTCTGTAATACTCGAGCAGTTCCTTTTCACCGGTTTCCGCATATGCGCTTGTCCTCGCAAGAGTCTTCTCCCAGTCAAGCACCGCAAGTATCTGTGCATGCTTTTCATATCTTACCGCTATCTTCTTTGCCTTGTCAAGGAGCTTCCTGCATTGCTTGTACAGCGACTTGTCGTAAAGTATCTGAACATCTCGGAGAATATCCATTAACTCATTCAGCTTCGTATTCTCGGAATGATAAAGCCTGAGGCTCTTGAGAATGTTGTTGTACAGATAATTCTTTGCAACATGGATCTGTGATGTGAACTTCTCCCCTTTGAACTGCTTCTTTATCTCCTCCTCATCGTAAACTGTCTGCCTGTCAATAGCATCAAACAGCCGGGAATAAACATTGCTCTCTCCGCCTTTCACATGCATTGTTGAAAACACCTTGAAATAGCGCTTTTCGGTCTGCTCCAGGGACTTAATCAGTTGAAACAGATCGTCTGTGACCTTCATTATTGTTTAAATTGGGGAAAATTTGCAGGATTTTGTGTTTTCAATATTGTCATTTCACGCAATAATTGCAATTCTTTTGACTTATTAGAATCCTACGAATAGCTGTAAAAAATGTTTGGCATTTGAATCTGCTTGGGATATTTTTGAATCAATAATGACAAAGCACAAGTATATATTTCCAAAATTTGAAATCATGAAAAAGTATATTCTGATATTGTCGGTCCTGCTGATCGACATTGGATCAGCTTCTTTTGCTCAAAACATAAACAGCCCGACTGAACTGGAAGCCGAGTTTGAGGATAATTCCTATGTGAAGGTGAAATGGGAGGACAACTCAAATAATGAACTTGGGTTTATTGTAGAAAGAGCCTTGGACGGGGATTCACTTTTCTGGGAAGTGGTTGGATATACAAATACAAACGTCCGGATCTACAACGATTATTGGATCCTGCTTAACAGGCTCTACCATTACAGAGCTTATGCTTACAACAGCGGCGGAAATTCCGGTTATTCCAATTCTGACACTGTAGCCACTTACGGGGATACTACAAATATTCCCGCCGCCCCTACCAATCTTCAGGTTGTAAAGACAACGCTGACTTCCATAAGGATCCAGTGGGAAGACAATGCTGTTAATGAGTTTGGATTCATAGTCGCACGGAAGAGGCCCGGCATTCCGTACTTTGAGTTCATTGACTCAGTTGGCTCAGATGTTCTTACCTATCAGGAAGTTGGGCTCACTCCCGATAATGTATATTTCTACAAGGTTTGTGCTTTCAATAACTTTGGAATCTCCGATTATACAAACACTGTCTCTGCCAGAACTGAGGAAAGTACGATCATAAGAACCGGAAATGAAACGGCATCTGAGTTTTATCTGAGCGGCAACTATCCAAATCCTTTCAATCCCGCAACCACAATAAAGTTCGGACTTAAGTCAGAGGCAGTAGTAAGACTTTCGGTTTATGACTCAAAGGGGAGTTTGGTCTCGGTGCTGTTTAATGGCAGGCTTCCGGAAGGTTCCTATTCCCAAATTTGGCACGCTTCGGGCTTGCCAAGCGGTGTTTACTTCTCAAGACTTGAGGTTAATGCGGGAAATTCCTCTTACTTCAGCGATACGCGGAAAATGATTCTGACCAAATAATTAAAAATTTTCTAAACAAACCAAGATCATGACAAAGAACTTACATTTGCTGCTGATAACTTTGGTCCTCGTATTCGCTTTACAGGGTAAGGCAGAATCAAGGATACTGAATATCGATGCTTCGAATTTTGTATTTACGCCATCCGTCCTGAGTGCGGCAGTGGGAGATACCATCAGGTGGGTGAGAATTGCCGGCTCACATACTACCACCTGCAACGGAACCAACGGCACGATCCGTCCTGCAGGCGCTGCAGCATGGGATGCACCGCTCACATCAGGCAATCCCACTTTCAGTTACAGGCTGACTGTTCCCGGCAAGTACGTTTACAATTGCACACCCCATGCACCTGATATGATGGGTGTCATAAATGTGACCACCAGCTCGATCAATATGATAAATGAGGTGGCAGAAGGTTTCGGGATATCGCAGAATTTTCCCAATCCGTTTAACCCGGAAACCAAAATAAGGTTTACAATCCCAAATAATTCTGTTGTTGAGGTTAAGGTGTATGACGAGCTTGGCAGAGTGGTTGAAGATCTTGTCAGTGGAGATCTCTTGAGGGGTAGCTATGAGATTCAGTGGAATGCTTCCAATTCACCAAGCGGAATCTATTATTACAGAATCCGGGCGGGAGAGTTCACAGAAACCAGAAAAATGATCCTCACAAAATAAGTGTGCATAAGTTGAGAATTCTAAATCTTGACTGAATGATAAGCACATTCAAAAACAATCAAATTGTTCGGGAGCGTATTCTGTATCAGGATTTTCCGGCAGAATGCAGATTGTAAGAAAGCAAATCTAAATCAAAAAACGATAACATCCATGGAACCAAAGAATTTCAACAGGCGCGATTTTCTCAAGACCTCTTTCAAAACCATTGCTGTCGGGTCACTTACTCTGAGCGCCCTTGATGTAAAGAAGATCCTTGCATCTGAATCACTTGAAGGTACCGGAATTCAGAAAGTGATCAACCTTGCCGATTATCCCGAACTCGGCAGTACAGGCGGCAGTGCAATGATCACGAATAAAGTAATTGTCATTCGGACCGGGGGATCAAAGTTCATTGCGCTGAACATTACATGCACTCATAAGAAATGCGACACTGAATTTGACGGATCCGGATTTACCTGTCCGTGCCACGGATCAACCTATGATAAGAACGGAAAAGTAACAAACGGTCCCGCAACCAAGAATCTCAAGAGCTACAAGACATCCTATAACGAAGCAGACAATACGCTTACAGTGAATATGTGATCAGCTTTCAAAATCCCGGGAAAAGCCGGCTTCAGCCTCCTGTTTGTAACTGCTGAGCCGGTTTTTTTCTTGCCTGCAGGTCTGCTATTCCTTAAGATTCTTATTCATATTTAACATCTAAACGAATAGATCCTGCCGGATTCTGATTCTCCAACTAATTAGAATGTATTCGCAATTACCTGACAACAAGAGTTGTAGGGCGGAATCTCGCTGAAACTGCAGTTGAGTCTCACTGAATGCCTCTTTGCTGCCAAAATTCGAATGTCTGAGATTTCTGTTCTGGTGAAGTTCAATATTGTGAACGAAATTTCGGGACGCTGTCCGGTTGTTCACCAGAAGCGAATAATTGTTCTGCCCTTCCTTCCCAAAAACTTGAAATCCCGCTTGTTTTTCTATTTCTAAATTGTGGCATGGCAATTGCATATGTATGGGTAGTTGAATAAAGATTCTCGAAAAATCAAAACCAAAAGGAGAAATAAAATGAACCTCGTAAAATTCAAAAGGAACGCAGATTTCCTTGACGACACATTGAAGTCGATCTTTCAAACCCCGCTGTTCACAAACTGGGAAAATGCTGTAAGCACAAACTTTGTACCCAAAGTAAGGATCAGCGAAGACAAGGACAATTTCTTCATCAACATGGAAATTCCGGGTCTGAAGAAGGAAGACATCAAGGTCGCAGTTGAGAATAAGACTCTCACTGTAAACGGTGTAAAGAAGCATGAGAAGAAGACTGAAGAAACCAATCTCATCACAAACGAGATCTACTACGGTGAATTCAGCAGAAGCTTTAACCTTTCAGACGACATCAAGATCGAAGCGATCGATGCTGAAGTCAAGGACGGTTTGCTCTTCATCACTCTTCCTAAAGTAGAAGAGGCAAAGCCGGTCGTAAAAGAGATCAGCATAAAGTAAGTTTCAACAATCAACATTTTTCAGAAAGGGTGAGCAAAGCCTCACCCTTTAATTTATATGAAGGCAGTTCAAACAAAACTTCTGCCTCAGGAAAGGGAAAAAATTTATGGGAAAAATAATAGGAATTGACCTTGGCACAACCAACTCGGTCGTTGCTGTAATGGAAGGCAATGATCCGGTTGTTATTCCGAATGCGGAAGGCTCAAGGACCACACCTTCGGTTGTGGCTTTTACCAAGACCGGCGACAGGCTTGTGGGTGATCCGGCAAAGAGGCAGGCAGTAACTAACCCTACCAACACTGTCTTCTCCATCAAGCGCTTTATGGGAAGAAGGTATGACGAAGTCACCGAGGAATCGAAAATGGTTCCGTACAAGGTGATAAAGGGTGAGAATGATACGGTAAGGATTGAGGTTGACGATGCGAGCACAGGGCAGAAGAGAATCTACTCTCCGCCCGAAATATCCGCCATGATCCTTCAGAAGATGAAGAAATCGGCGGAGGAATACCTCGGCCAGCCCGTTACGGAAGCAGTCATCACGGTGCCTGCTTATTTCAACGACTCGCAAAGGCAGGCTACGAAAGATGCCGGCAAGATCGCAGGACTTGAAGTGAAAAGGATCATCAATGAACCTACGGCGGCGGCGCTTGCTTACGGACTTGAAAAGAAGAAACCGAATGAGAAGGTTGCCGTGTATGACCTCGGAGGCGGTACATTTGATATCTCCATACTTGAGCTCGGTGACGGCGTGTTTGAAGTGAAGTCAACCAATGGTGACACTCACCTTGGCGGCGACAACTTTGACCACAGACTGATTGACTATCTTGCGGATGAATTCAAGAAAAAGGAAGGAATTGACCTGAGAAAAGATGCAATGGCTCTTCAGCGTCTGAAGGAAGCGGCAGAAAACGCAAAGAAAGCGCTCTCTTCAAGTTCGCAGACGGAAGTTAATCTTCCGTACATTACTGCAACCGCAGAAGGTCCGAAATTCCTTCTCGAAACCATCACAAGGGCCAAGTTCGAATCTCTTATCAGCGACCTGGTTGAAAAGACAGTAGGCCCGTGCAAAAAGGCGATCGAAGACTCAGGGTTCAGCATCAATGAAATAGATGAAGTTATACTTGTAGGAGGCTCAACAAGAATTCCGCTTGTGCAGGAGACAGTTAAGAAGGTCTTCGGAAAGGAACCCAACAAGAGCGTGAACCCGGATGAAGTGGTTGCTGTCGGAGCGGCCATTCAGGGCGGCGTTCTCGCAGGTGATGTTCAGGATGTTCTGCTTCTTGATGTTACTCCGCTTTCGCTCGGTATCGAAACGCTAGGCGGCGTAATGACGAAACTCATAGAAGCCAATACTACCATCCCGACCAAGAAGTCGCAGGTGTTTTCAACTGCGGCTGACAATCAGACTTCGGTGGAGATCCATGTGCTTCAGGGCGAAAGGCCAATGGCAACAGATAACAGGACTCTCGGAAGGTTCCATCTGAACGAGATCCCGCTTGCTCCAAGAGGAATGCCGCAGATCGAAGTTACTTTTGACATCGATGCAAACGGAATACTGAATGTATCGGCACAGGACAAGGGAACCGGCAAACAACAGCAGATCAAGATCACGCATTCGTCGGGACTTTCAGATGCCGAAATTGACAAGATGAAAAGGGATGCGAAGGATCACGAAGCCGATGACCTGAAGAAAAAGGAGCTGATCGATCTCAAGAACCAGGCGGATGCTTATGTATTCCAGGGCGAAAAACAGCTCAAGGAATTCGAATCAAAGCTCACTCCTGAAATGAGGTCAAGGGTTCAGCTCTCAATTGACCGGCTGAAGGATGTTGCTAAGCAGGACAATGCCGGATCCATAAAATCGGCGATTGATGAATACACTGCCGTTTGGAACGATGCATCTTCACAGATGTATTCACAGACGACAGGTGGTGACGGACAACAGCAGGCCGGTCAGCAACAGGCAGGGCAACAGCAGTCAGGACCCGGACCGGAAGGCAATGTTGAAAACGCTGACTTCGAAGTAGTGGACGATAAGAAATGATCTGAATGCTTTCAGATTGGTGGACATCAGAGCGGATGTTCACAAAACAAAGCCGCCCTTCCCAAAGAGGCGGCTTTTTGTTTATACTGTTGACTGACTCAGGCTTACTTCGACATGGTATCGCTGTTCTCGCTCTTGCAGAAATAATTCAGGACGGCCTCGCCGGGAGAGTTGGGAATAACAGTCGATAATGTCTCATTTGAATAAACATTCTCCTCACCGTCTGTGTACTTGTCGATCGTCTTTGGTACGTTGTATTCGTTTGTTTCACAATAGAGGTTCCAGTTCTGCACAGACTCCTTTATGGATTTATATCCGTCATTGCAATCTGTTTTGCACTCCATTTTCAGCCACACATCATACATTGTCTTTTCGCCCGTAACTTTCTTCACGGAGTCCTTATTCAGATACACTTTGTAGTTTTCATTTTCCGTTACATAAGTCCAGCCGCCGTCTGACTGGCTGTAAGCGCCGCCCGCAATGATCAGGCATGCGAAGATTCCTGTGAGCAAAGAGAAAAGCTTCATGATATTTGATTGGTTTGGTTAGTTTACTTTCTCAAATATAAGAATTCAGAAGTTCACATCTTACTACCTTTGCCGTATTTGCATGGAAA
>CAZTQR010000033.1:14681-33398 GCA_964615795.1 uncultured Ignavibacteriaceae bacterium | reverse complement strand
CCGAGATTGCGCGGAAAAACAAACATGCCAACTGATTCGCCGAGTGCCGGGTAAGGATTTGAAAGCACGTAGTCGTTATCTCTTATGTCAAACTCAGGACCCTTCGGGATCTTCAGCTCTGTGGCCGGATCACCTATAAGGTTATAGCAATTGACTGTGTTCCGCGATGCAAACCCCAGAGAATCGGCACTGATGAACTTTGAAGCATAAGACACCATTTCACCGACGCTTCTGACGCTGTCCTGCGAGTAATTTTTCAGCATCAGCTGATTGTATGTATCACCGATTCCTGAAAAGCTCCAGCCTGTGGTTCCGACGAAACCGATTGCACATTTATTGGGGGTAATAAAAAATTTCTCGCCGAAACTTCGGAGGTTCGGTTCAGCGCACTTACCCGTAAAACAAGTGAAGCTCAGCACAAGCGGTTGCCGAGGGCCGTTGTTGAGAGTACTCGGATCTTCGAGCCCGATTTCCCAGTCCTGTGCCGCAGCATGACCTATGAAATTAGCTATCAGGGCTCCGCGGTCAAACTCCTTCTTGATCGAATCCTTGTAATTGTAAGTGATGTAGCCCGCTGAGTCGCTTCTGTAAACTCTTGATACATTACCGGAGATCGGGGGATAGAGTATGTAGTTGTTCAGAATAAATTCGGACTTCGCTTGAAAATTCTGCTGTTCCAGCCTCGTGCCTCCGCCGGTAATCGTAAGGAATTTCTTCCACCAAACCTGAGGAGGGAGCTGATCGTAAGCAATGATCTTGTCAACCGATGCCTGGGCTTCTGCTACCGTGTATGCAGGTATCCTTCCAACCGACACCATATGGTAGTAAGTGAACGTGCCCATGTTGAAATTCACAAAGTAACCGTCCGTCGGCGGATTCCCGTATGTTGGCACAAAGTTCTGATAGTACTCGTTCGATGCAACGTTTCTCTTCGGATCAAGCGAAGCTCTTCCAAGCAGGCTCAGGTACTTCGGAGAGGGTTGTGCCCAGTTTTGCGAGGCATTCAGCATGAAGTATCTTACTGCTATCGGATCTTCCATTCCGTAATTGAAGATATCATAGATATCACGGATCTCAGCTTTTACCGAACGGTAGTTATTGTGGGACTCTCTGTGACTTCTCAGTTGTTCGGCCTGAGTTTCAAAAAGTCTGTTATAAACGATCACATAATCTGCCCCGTTGCCTGAGGAAACCAGATCCGGCACCCTTCTTTGCTCAATGCGGAACGGCTTCTTTGTGATGTTCTGATTTAGTATTTCGAACTTTGAGTCAGACTTGCCTGAAAAGAAAAGGTTGTTTCCCGATACCGATGAGTTTTCGATCCTGATTCCGTTCTTAATATCATAGATGTTCAGGGGCAGAGAGGAATTCACGCCGGTTACGGAGATCTTCCTGCTTACCGTATCCTGCAAAGTAAGCGAAGCGCCAAGCCTTCCCGAAGTGAACTTCAGTTCAGCCGGATAAAGCAGTGTTGCGAAATCAAGGAACAGCACCGGATAATAATTGCCGGTAAGCACGGGTATGTATCTCAGTGTGATAACATTGTCAGTGCCGTTGGTCAGCAGATTTGAAGGGAACGGAACCGATGCATCAATCCGGGCCAGGTTATTTGCGAAAAGGGTGTCAATGATCGTATTATTTATCTTGACCTCGAGCCGGTGTTCATTAAGGACTGAATCAGTGAAAGAGACAGAGAATGCAAACACTTTCAGTGTGCATAACTGCGATGAAGCTGCAACATCGCTGAGATTGACCGACTGTGTGAAGGTGTTGTCGTCAATTGTCAATGACCGCCAGAACCACGCTTCGCCAACAACCCTTTCGGTGCTGAAGTATCTGAAGTCGCTGTTCGGGTTTCTTGTTTCGCCAAGGTAATAAAAGGCATCGGTTTCGAAATGCGCCCTCTTCAGGTGGAAATTATTAGGAAAGTTATCAGGAGCAACATAAGAAGAGCGCTGCATCCTCAGTCCGTTTGCACCTCCCCAGTCAACCCAGTAAATGCTGGTGTCGGAGAACATGTTGTAGTACTCGTTGGTGGTGTAAACGTTCTGGTTTGTATTTGCATCAAGATGTTTTGTGGGGCCGCCGTAGTTTCGTTCAGCGTAGAAATCCATGAAGTCATTCTCGTCAAAAGTGCCGTCATCCTCTCCGGAAAAGTAAATTGGTATCTGATTTCCTTTGAAGAGCACCTTGATGCTCCTCGGATCTATGCCGGCTGTAGAGATGCCTGCATTAGCAAAATCCGTTCTGTTGAGCCGGTACATTCCGTCATCATTGACGTATAGCTTAAGGTATGTCTTGTTTGGGGTGATCCAGTTGAAATTCTGGGAGTGACTATTATCCGCAAACAACAGGAACAAGGCGATTGCCGCAAGAAATGTTTTTTTCATAAGATGAATACAGGAATTAATGCAATTAAATACAGTAACCTTTATTCATGCTCCGTCTTTTGTTTGGGATGATGTTTGATATTGCCAATATAGTATTTCTGGCCGATTTTTTCAGTCAATTTTCCGTATTCTCACGGCAAACTCAGGATTTGCAGTCAGCTCAACGGATACTTCTGTTTGAGCACTTTGAACACAAATTCCGGGATGCCGGACGCATATCTGCCAAAATAGACAGAGGGTTCGGCGGCAATTCTCGCAAGCCATTCAAGTCCGGCTTTTCTCATAAAGTCAGGTCCTCTTGATTTCTCACCCGAGAAAACCCTTATGCCGTCACCGACCGCAAGTATAAAATTGCTGTTCAGCTTTTCTTTGTTAGCGGCTATCCACTTTTCCTGAAGCGGGAAGCTTAGCCCGACAAGCAGAATCTGAGCGCCGGAGCTGTTTATGTGGCTGACCACTTCTTCATCCTCAAAATCATAACCTTCTCTGACACCTGCGATGCTAAGTTCCGGGTAGTTCTTATGAATAAGCCCGAGGTTCTTTTTCCTGTGCCCGAAAAAGTAAACCTTATGGGCGTATTCAATGCATTGTCTGACCAGCATGGGATAAAAATCCGAGCCCGTTATCCTTTCCGGGAGAGATTCTTTGCCGTACAGGAATTTCGATGCCGCAAAGACTCCGGCTCCGTCGGGGTGAATGAAATCCATTGATTCCAAAGCCCGCTTCGCTTCTTCATCCTTGCCGGACCGGGTGAGCGTAAGCGCATTTGCATATCCTACTGTAATTTTCCTGTTGCCGCTGATTGCATCCCTGGCAAGCTTCAGAAAGTCCTCATAGGTGAAAGCATTGATATCGATACCGAGGATACGAACTGTTTTATCTGTGCCAATGCCTTCCTTCATTTCACGCCCGCGATTTCATCATAGATCCGGATGATCTTTTTCGTGTTCACCTGCTCGGTGAAATTTTCCATCACTTCTTTGTGAAGGTTCACTGCAAGGTCAAGGCATGTCTCCGCATTGTTCATTGCAAATAAAACTGCATCCGCCGCCTCCTGAGGGTCGCGCGGCCTGAACAGCAATCCGTTCCTTCTGTCACTTATTGTATCGGCAATGCCGTCTGTTCTTGCGCCTGCAAATACTTTTGAATGAAGGCCGGACTGAAGAAGGAAAGTGGGAAGCGGGTCTCTTACAGACGTTAGCATGCACAGATCTGCCTGCGAAAACAGATCTGTAAGGTCTTCTTTCGGCTTTATGAATACAACGTTCAGTCCGCGCCCCCCGGAGAACCTCCGGAGTTCATCCTCAAGTTCACCGCTTCCGGCAAGTATCAGTTTAACTTTTCTGTCTTTCATTATCTCCATCGCCTTAAGCAAAGTAAATGGATCTTTTTCCTCATGAAACCTGCAGGCGGAAAATATTGTGAATTCAGAGTGACCTTTCTTTCGGTTTGAAACTGATCGCCCAATCTCACTTGAGTCGGCAAAGTTCGGGACAGTCACGATCTTCTTTTCGCTTACTTTGAATCTTTCCGTCAGCATCCTTCTGACGGAATTGCTGACGGCGATTATTCTGTCGGACCGGTAATCAACGAAAAATCTTCTGTCAACTATGCTCAGAGCAGTCAGTACAGTCTTCACAGGTCCTTTCTTTGCGGTGTTTGCAAGAAGTTCGCAATACCTGTGATGAGTATGGACCGTGTCAATTCCATTCTCTTCAATTATCCGCGAGATCTCTTTCAGAGTTTGAGCTATTCTCCGTTTGTTCATAAGGCCGTTCAAAAGAACAACTCCGCACTTCACCCTGTTCAGTGCATCACCGCCTCCTGCTGCAACAATTACCTCATGTCCCAGCTCCTGCTGGGTGCGTGAAAGAAGAGTAACATAATATGATCTGCCGTCAGCGTAATTGAGATCGGGCGTTATGTGAAGTATCCGGTGTTTCAAAATTCGAGCCTGCTTAGTTTTCCGCTGTTCAGAAGATAGACCGGAGTTTGCGTGCCGGAGATTTCCAGCGTTACCTTTGTCGGTTTCCGGAAATCATTATGCCCGTGCAGTTTTATGTTCACGCCGTTTACGGTTATGGAGTCTTGCCTTGAACCGGTGATCTGAAAGTACTGCGTTTTGCCGGTTGCAGAAAGTTCAATCGCATTGCCGCTCATTACTCTTTGCCTGATCTCAGAATCAAGCGATACTTCATCAAGAGCCGATGTATGAACTGCGTCACTTATGCTTACTGTCTTTCCGTCATTTGGGGGATTCAGATAATTGTATGTTCCGGTAATATACTCCGAAACATGCGCCTGTCCAAGTCTTCCCGGCAAACCTAATATTACTGCATCCGAAATCTCATCCGCCGGAATTTCTCCGAGAATGGCGTAACTTCTCCGGGATATGTCTGAGGCGTCTTTCCATTGGCTTACAACATTGAAAGATATCAATATCCAAAGCATGATCAATGAAAGCGCGGGCAGTAAAAATGCTCTGCGGGCGGAAATCTTTCCGGACAACAGAACCAATAAGAATGTTAAAGTGAGTGCAAACGGGATCAGTATGAGCTGAGGCCTGAAGTAACCAGCAAACATATTCGGAGCAATTGTTATCAGAAAAAGCGCAGAGCATTTTGCCATAACTCCTGCCCCGCCGTTTCGGAACAGTGTAAGAAAGATCATCAGTACGAGCATGATCATCAGCAAGATTGTGATAAGCGCCACTGGCGTTAATGAAGCAATAGCATGCTGTATGGTAAGATAATCAAACGGCAATATTGCGGACAATACAGCCTGAACAAGCACGACTGCTCTTCCTGCTCCGCTTAAGGAATATGCAGTCATTATCTCCGCCGGTCCTGAGCCGGTAACGGTGAGGCGGAACACAATGTAGGCCATTGTGACAATCATCTGCAGCACAAAAATGAACGCTCGTTGCTTCTTTTTTCCGGGCATTGTCCAAAGCAGAAAGAGATAACAGATCAGTGCTGTTGTCACGGCAGTTTCCTTTGTGAGAAGCGCAAGTGCAAGGCAGACGGCCGAAAGCATTGCGGACGCCTTATTGCCTGAATCCGCATAACTGCGGGAATAAAGTAAACAGCCTAAGATCAGTGAACCGCACATCAGATCCACCATCCCGATTGTCCAGCAAATACTGTTTACATTGTTCGGATACAGAAGTATGATCGCCGCCGCTGATATTGAACGGATCACACTGCCTGAGATTCTGAAGACAAGCAAGGCAGCAAGGGTTGCCAGCAAGAAGAACAAGATCAGGTTAACGGCTCGCGAAACAAAAGCGCTTTCTCTTCCTTGTCCCATCAAATCAGACAATCCCTGCGTAAACTGAATCGCAACAAACCATGCAGGCCTGTAGTGATGCGGGCTGTAGAACGGTACCTTGCCCGTGAGTTTTTCACCGAGGCTTGATGAAGATGCAGATATGATATTCAGATGGTCATCAGACAAGTGGCCTATGCCGAAATAGCCGGCAGAGCTGATAAAGACTACATACAGTGCAAACATCAACAGCAGGTATGATGCCGGTTTCACGAAACTCTTCATCTCCCGCGGGTTACAATTGAAGTTGTGTAAAGCATAAGTTCTTTCTGAAGCCGCAACCTTTCGGCTCTGCCCATTTCCAGTCTGTAACGAAGGCGCGAATTCTTCAGACGCTGAAAACTCTTATCGGGAAGATGTGCAGAAAGATATGCTGCAAAGAGTTTCGGATCATCCAACCCGATCCTCTTTTCCTTAACTCTGTCTTTATTGCCGTAGAAATACTCGATCCTGAATTCACACTCACTGATGTATTCAGGATCTTCTCCTTTTTCGCGCAGGATTTTCAGATTAGCATTCAAGAGAGAGTATAGTTTCCCGGCTTCTGCGCCCGATGTCATGGAGTCTTCCCTCAGTCTGGTGAATGCAAGGTTTTCCGGAATGATGCTGAATCTCACCTTGTCTCTGATCCTGAGCCACAGCTCAAAGTCTTCAAAGCAACCGAAATCCGCATCATAACCGCCGGCGTCAGCAACAAGCTTCTTTCGGAAGGTCACTGTGGAATGATTAACCGGATTATGAACATCCATCATCTTCCGGATCTCAGAATCCGTAACCGGCGGCTTCACGGCAAATTCAATTTTGTTTTCTCCGGTGAAATAGACAGAGTGACCTGCAACAACATCTGTGCCCGGATCTTCTGCGGTCTGTTCTGCCTGAAGTTCAAGGCGCTTCGGCACTGCAATATCATCAGCATCAATGCGGGCGATCCATGTGCCTTTGGCGAGCTCAAGCCCGGTGTTAAGAGAGTCAGCAAGTCCTGTGTGGCTTTTCCTAACGATCTTTATTCTCCCGTCATTGAATGAATTTATCACATCAACTGACCTATCCGCTGAGCCGTCGTCAATGACAAGAAATTCGAAGTCACTCAGCGACTGATTCAGCACAGACCTGACTGCCTGAGCAACAAATCTTTCGCAATTGTAAACCGGCATCAGCACCGTAAGTCCTCCTTCAAATGCTTTTCCCATAAACCTCCAGGTGCTTCATGCAAAATTTGTCCGCATCAAAAAGCTTTTTTGACTTATTGAAAAAATGCCGTGCCTTTCTGGATGAATCTTCTCTGTTAAATGCAGAGTGAATGATCTTCTCTTTCAGGCCATCCGCATCTCCGAGCCGAAACACATGTCCGTCGAGCCTCTCATCGAATACATGCCTCAGGGAATCAAAGCCTGATGAAATAACGAGACACCCTGCCATGCCGGCTTCGGCTATGGCCATGGGAAATCCTTCGTTGGGAATCCTGCCCGGAAAGACCGCAATGTCGGTACTGTCAAGAACGGCAAAAGGATCTTCAGCTTCTCCTGTGAATTCTATCCCTGTGTTTGAACCGGACAGAGCCTTCGATATCTCCGTTTCAAGCGACCCGCTTCCGGCAATCGTGAAACGGAAGCCCTTATGCTTATCCGTGATTTCCATAGCCGCTTTCAGGAAGAGGTCAACTCCCTTTTCATATTCAAGTCTTGAAATGCAAGACACCCGGATCTCAGCTCCCGTGAATTTCGGAAGCGGTAATGAATCATGTGCAACGCCCTGACGGATCAGATGTATCCTGTCTTTGCTGATTCCTTGGCCGATCAGATGTTCGGCACAGTTCTCGCTCACACAAATGAACCTGTCTGCTTTGAAGTGCCCAAGCCTTCCACCCTCAGGAATTATGCCGTGAACAGTCTGTACTGTTGATGTGCCGGCCAGCTTAGATGCATACCATGCGATGTTTGCCGCATAATGGCTGTGCGAGTGAATGATCTTAGCTCCCGAGTGACGCACAAGTGCAAAGCACTTTCTCACTGCCGCAGTCATGGAAGCGACTGACCTTTGCGAATGCAGGAACTCAGGTATCTCAACCGGCGCGAGTCCTGCATTCTCAAACTTGCGGGCGGAAATGATTTTCCCGGTTACAATTTCAGGAACTGTCCCGTTTGCCATTAGTAACTTAGCCAGTTGAAGGACATGCATTGAGACACCGTCCGAATCGCTTATTGTATTGAGTATGTGTATGACCTTCATCGGTAAAGCGATTCGTAAGTTGCAAATACTTTGTCCCAGCTGAGAATCCCGAAGATCTTTTTTCCTTCATTAGCAACTGATGCCAGAAGTCCTCTTTCTCTGTTCAGCTTTGCGATCAGTTGTGCAAGAGCTGACGAATCTCCGGAAGGGAATATGAATCCGTTGACTCCGTCTCTGATGTATCGTGACATGCCCGTGCTGTCCGAGACAATGCAAGCCAGCCCGGAAGCCATTGCCTCCGTTGCCGACATGGAGAACGGTTCGTATATGCTTGATGAGATGAATATATCTTTGTCGGAATAAAACTCCGCAAGCTTTTTATTGCCGAGCCGCCTCTGCACGACAATGTTTCTGCCGTATTCAACTTTGCTGTCGGTCACAACATAAAGTGTGTAAGGAAGATCAAGAAGCTCAAGTGCGCTCTTAAGAACTTCAAAGCCTTTCTCGTTTCTTTCGGGATCACCTGTGAATACCAGTTTAAGATCATTGCCATGAGCTTTGCGGAGATTTTCTGAATTGAATTCAGCATCAATTCCGTTCGGGACTATCGTGCATTTCGATTCATCAATTCCGTAAGTTGCCTTTGCAGTATCAAGTGATTGCTTTGAGAGGAATGCGATCCTGTCGCAGAATGCAAACATTGAAGACTCTGCTGTGCGGTCCCTCCTTGCATAATTTTCCGGAACGTGTCTGAATCTCTCGTTTTCCGCAGCGGCAATGCCGTGAACAGTATAGACAAATTTCGATCTGACAAGCGGCTTAACATACTTAAGTGCGGATGCAAACCTTTCGAAGTTTATAATGTGAATTACGTCTGGGGATGTTCTTATCAGATGCCTCAGCATCGGGACAATTCCTATCGTAAGGACTCTTCCTAAACCTTCGTTAGTTTCCTGCCTGCCAAAGAATTTTTCCTGCCTGCTGTGCATTCTGCCGTCAAAAAAATAAGTGATGAATTCGGCATCGTGTTTCCTGCAGGCCTCCTCAAAAAGCCGTGCGGCAACTTTTCCCGGGCCGCTCAGGATCTCACCCTGTTCAAACCTACCGACAAATGCGATCTTCATTCACTCGCCCTTTCTTTTGTATATCTCTATCACAACATCGCTCAGAACATCGTACGTCTTTGCAAGTTCAAAATCCTGAAAGCCCGGATCCTTCGACATCTCCTCATACACAGGCGCGGCATAGCTGAATCTGTATTCTCCCTTTTCATCCTTCTTCTTCCACATGATCAGGAACTGCGGATCTTTTGAATAGACATATTTTGGAAACGATCTTTCAAACCACATGCCCGTCCTGTAGCCTTCCTTTGCAATTGTTTTGTCGGTAAGCCCAACCATGTCAATGATCTCCACATCACTTAAGAAGTATGGGATTATTCCGCAGGCACCGCTTGCCGCAACAGTACCTGGGCCAATGATGCTTCCCATTGAAGGCGCAACCACCTTCACATTATTCCAGAGAATTGTTTCGCGTTCGATCACTGACTTATCCCCAAACACAAGGCTTGCGGCGGAAACCGCGCACAGCAGAGTTGCAGACAGCACGCCCGCAAACTCACGGCCTTTGTTCAATTTTGCAAGCAGGCCTGCAGAGAGAAGTGCAAGCAAAGGTATTGCCGGAACTGCAAATCTGTGCTGAACCATCCAGTCGCCTCCGGCAAATGTGATGAACGCAAGCTGGCAGATCAGCATAAGCGACAACATCACAAGCAACCTGTCTGACCTGTATCTTATAAATACCGCAAATGCAAAGATGAAACCGGGTATGAACTGAGGATTATCCTTCAGAAAGAAAATGAAATAGAGAATGCCGTTCTTGTAAGAACGGATCTCATAGGACCCGAAGATTCCGTGGCCGATCTTAGCATAGTATGTATTGGGAAAAACGTCGCCGAAGTACGCAAGCCGGAAGCCAAAGAAAACTGCGGTGAGAGTAAGATAAATGAGCAAGGGAAATCTCAATCTTCGCCTGTTGCCGGATGTGAACAAAGAATAATAAATGAGGCAGAATGAGAACAGAATGCCTTCCGGACGGGTTACAGTAAGCAGGAACAAGACGAATGCTGATCCTGCAAGTGCCGGGGCGCCGGAGTTTTCATTGCTGAGAATAAGTACAGCAAGCAGTAACAGGAATACAAAAAGCATAAGTTCGAATCCTGACACTGCCCAAATTACATATGGCAGGCAGAACATTGTGAGCACCGGTGCAGTAACGGAAAGCCTTCCCGGCAATATCCTTGACGAAAGTATCTGAACAAGGAGTATGTTCAGCACTGCCAGGGAGAGTGAAGAATATTTTGCAACAGACTCAAGATCCGCGCCTGCACTCTTGCAGAGTGCAAGCCATGCAAACCAGAGAAAACCGGAAAACCCTTCAACATGCTCGGCCCGGTTGAAAGCGATGCCGCTGCCCGAAACAAAGTTTTCAACGTAGCGAAAATAGATGTAGAGATCATCCACAACCCAGGTGAAGTATTTGCCTGAGACGATCAGAAATACGGCGATCAGTCCCGGAAGCAGGACAATGTTTCTAAGCATCACCCTATAGGTCATTTGCCCCCTGAGATCAGATTGACAAGCCTTGCCATACCAAGCTTGTTCTTCATTATTGACTTCAGCCGGAAATGTTTTCCGTATGCCCGTGTAAGGTCAATCGGATCATTTGAGATAAGTATGACAAGAAACTTCCTCAGCTCAACATCTTCGAACAATTCCGCAATGTTGTGTTTGTAAGATCCGAAGTCAGACATTTCCCATGTGCTCCTGTGCCTTTCATACTCATTGCCGTTTATCGCACCCTGCTCCCAGTTGCTTCCCAGTGGGATGTTTATCATAAGATATTTTGACTTATTCAGGCACAGACTGATCAGCTCAAGTGCATCTTTCTTTTCAAAGTGCTCTATAACGTCGCCGCAGTTGATCAGATCGTATGTAAAATCAAGCTTTCGCATGAATTCGAGAGCATCACAGTTGTAAACATTGCTGTAAAAAAAACTGTGATACTCCTTAATGTAAGGTTTGAACACCTCTACCGCGTCAATTTTTCTTCTCCACTTGCCGGAAACATTTCTTTCTCCCCACACTTCAAGAAACTCCCTGAAAAGAATGCCCCATCTTCCGAAACCTGCGCCGATGTCGAGCACGGACTGCGGGTCAAGCCGCTTCACGAGGTCAATATTGTAAGAGATATTCTGCCAGTTGGATGTGCCCATTGTTAAAGCGTTTTGCTGAAATGTTTGCTTATGTAATGGCTGTCAAGCGCAAGCACAAGATATTCGGTAGCAATAGTTGCGATCACGGCGCCGAGAATCCCCATGCCCGGTATCAGCATCAGGTTCATTGCAATGTTGACGGCAAGTCCGGTGAGCGTAACATACAGATTCTGCCTGTACAATCCGAGTCCGTTCAATGCCACGCCGAAGAGGTTGTTCAGTCCGATGCCAATCATTGCCGCAGAAAGAATCTTAAGGTATGCCGTGGATTCTTCATACTTCTCTCCGTAAGCAATGCTCACAACCGGACCGGCAAGAAAGTAAACAGCCGCAGTTGTGATCAGGCAGATCAGGAAGATATGCCATGTGTACTTTGCAAGCAGAAGCCTGAAGGCAGGCATTCTCGATGACATTGCGGATAATTTTGTAAGCGCCGGGATCAGGAGGAATGCAAAAGAGAAAGTTGCAGTCTTGTACAAGCCGTATGAGACAGAGTATATAGCGCTCTCATGAAATCCGAGAAGCTTGGTTATGATAAGAATGTCGATCTTGTCATACAGAAAATTGAATGCAACAGCCCCGCCGAGCGGAATGACGGAGTACAGTTCGCGGATCCTTCCCATGCTGAAACCAAACGCATCGCGGAGACTAAGGTGCACGGACAGTCTGCGTGCAAGTATCACTGCCTGAAGAAGAGCAAAAAGCGACAAAGTGATAAGATAAGAATCCAGGCCGGTGGAAAAACGGAAGGCCGTCAGGACAGCAACCATGTTCAGCGCTCTCGGATACAGCACGGAATTGAACTGCGACCTGAAGTCGCCGAAGCCCGCAAGCGCTTTGCTGAGTATGTTCGAGATAGAAAAGAGAAACACCGGGACACTTATCAGCGCCATTGTCCCTGCATCAATATTGTAGAAGTAAATTCCTGCGGCCATAGAAATTGCGAAGAACAGCGGAAGCAGAAGCGTATTGAGCGAAAGTACGGGAGGGAAAAGTTTCTCCGCCTTGTTTCCTGCGGCTATTTCTCTCTGAAGATGAATCGGGATGCCGAGGTCAAAAAGGATAGCGGATACATTTGCAATGGTGAAGGCCGTGATCATCATGCCGTATTCTTCGACCGTGAATTGCCTGGCGACTATGAGGAAGAAGACGAAGAAGAAGATCCGCTCAATCAGGGAGGCGAAAAGCAGGAATCTGCTCTCGCCAATCAACTTCGGTATTTTTAACAAAGATCTTTGTGCGGCCATCTTTTGATTTGTGAGGAAGGAGAGAATTTCATCTCACCGGACAAAAGCAGTCAGGCATCCCGCAGTATTCTCGCCGGAACGCCCGCAACAACCTTTCCGGGAGGAACATCCTTCGTAACAACTGATCCCGCTCCTACCACAGAGTTCTCGCCGATTGTCACACCGCACATGATGGTAGCCGACGAACCGATCGAAGCTCCCTTTCTGACAAAGGTCTCCACGACGCTCCAATCCTGTTCGTTCTGAGGCTCACCTGATTCATTCACAGCTCTCGGGATCCTGTCGTTTATGAATGTCACATTGTGGCCGACAAAAACGTTGTCATCTATATGCACTCCTTCGCAGATGAATGTATGAGATGAGATCTTGCAGTTCTTTCCGACCGTAGCGTTCTTCTGAATCTCGACAAATGTGCCGATCTTCGAATTGTCGTCTATGGAGCATCCGTAAAGGTTGACAAAATCATAGATCTTCACATC
This sequence comes from uncultured Ignavibacteriaceae bacterium, assembly GCA_964615795.1. Taxonomy (GTDB): domain Bacteria; phylum Bacteroidota; class Ignavibacteria; order Tepidaquicellales; family Tepidaquicellaceae; genus JADJAH01. The sequence continues at coordinate 20,512 of CAZTQR010000033.1, read as the reverse complement.
TTTTCCGAGCTTTACGTTGTTGATGTTTTGCTTTGGGTTTGGCGTCACTTCGCGCCCCTTCCAAACATCATTACGGGAAATGTTTTGAGAATGAGCTGAAGGTCAAGCCACGGTGTCATATTGTTGATGTAATATATGTCAAGCACTACTGAGTCTTTGAATGAAACCGAACTTCTCCCTGACACCTGCCAAACGCCTGTACAGCCGGGCATTACCACATGCCTGCGTTTGTGCCACTCGTCATACGATTCGTACTCGTAAGGAAGGCACGGTCTCGGCCCCACAAGGCTCATATCACCCTTCAGTACATTGTAAAGCTGTGGGAGTTCGTCAAGCGAAGTCTTCCTCAGGAACTTTCCTATGGGAGTGATGAGCTTTTCATCAACCACTTTGTTGGATGTTTCGGTGAACTTCTCCTGATTCCTAATGAACTCCTTCATATATGCCTCCCTGCTCTGATTGTTCTCTGCATTCCTGTACATTGACCTGAACTTGTAGAATGTAAACGGCTTGCCGTCCTTTCCGATCCTGGTCTGCCTGAAGAAAATTTCACCGGGCGAGGAGAGCTTTACGAATACTGAGATCACGAGAAAGACAGGAGAGAGGACAAGCAATCCGATCGCGGATGCGACATAATCAAAGGTCCTCTTGTAATAATAGTTTAGGTTATGGTTCACCTTTGGAGAAACATCAACGACAGGAATACCGGAGTAGTTATCTGTCACGATCTTTTCAGGCACGATATTGAAAAGCTCTGAAGTGAGCTTAACAGTCTTTTCGAGATGGTTTGCCCTGTCAATTAGTCTCATCAGATGCTCATAGGAGATATTGTCGAGAGCTATAAGTATCTCATCTATCTCCTTCTCTTTAACTATCGCTTCAAGGTCCGCAGTGCTTCCAAGGCATTCAAGTTCTTTGAATATCTTTGCGCCCTTCTGAACATCATCATCTGCAAAGCCGATGATCCTCACTCCGTAGAAATTCTCAAAGATAAGTTTTTCAGCAAGAAGCCTTCCCGGCCTTCCGCCCCCGACTATCAGCACATTGCTGTTGTGCAGGATCTTAGTGAAGTTCATGTAAAACGGCCGGAGGAATCCGATCCTCATCAATGTTATTCCCGACAGTGCAATTACAAAGAAGCACAGAACAAACACCCGTGACGAGAGCAGGAGGTTGAACTTGATGACAAACGAGAAAATTATGAGAATCAGAATGCCGTACAGAAAGGATTTGATTATGGCCGTAAGATGCTTTGCCCTCGTCAGAAATACGTTTATCCTGTAAAGGTAATTGTTCTGAAAAAGAAGAATGAAGACAACCGAAAACGCAAAAAAAGTGACGGTGGTCAGCACTACATTCTCTTCAACAAGTATTTTCTTGTTCAGATACACGGCCGTCACATACTCGGCAATGTGAAATGAAAAGAATACTATGATAAAATCAAAAAATGCAAAAACGTATTTGTATCTGGGATACTTCATCGGGAAAGATAATGGCTTCCTTAAACAGGCTAAGAATAGCTGATATTAACGTTTGAAGAAATGCTTAATTTGTTCGCAAACGTATGACTGCTGGCTCTCCGTGATGCCGGGAAAAATGGGCAGTGACAGGCATGTTTCAGCGAGAGACTCGGCAACGGGAAAATCACCCTTCCTGTATCCAAGTTCACGGAAACATTCCTGCAGATGTATCGGGACCGGATAATGAAGCCCGGCCGAGATCCCGTTTGCAGCGAGATGCTTCATCAGCTCATCGCGCTTCAGGGTTCGTATTACATACAGGTGATAGACGTGCTTTGCATAAGGCATTTGCACAGGGAGTGTAATCTGTTCAATTTCCTTCAGTGCGCTGTCATAGAACGCAGCTGCGCTCCTCCTTTCGTTTGTCCATCTTTCAAGATACTTCAGCTTGATCTTAAGGGCCGCGCCCTGAATGCCTTCCATCCTGTAATTGTGTCCCAAAGTCCTGTGATAATATTTGGCATCGGAGCCGTGGTCCCTGAGCATTCGGAATTTCCGGTTCAGATCTTCGTCGCTTGTAGTGAGTGCTCCGGCTTCGCCTATTGCTCCCAGATTCTTCCCGGGATAAAAACTGAATGATGCCGTGCCGGTGAGGGAACCTGCCCTTGCACCTTTGTATTCGGCAAGATGAGCCTGCGCGGCGTCTTCGATCAGCTCAACTTTTCCGGCCGAACAGACTTCCTTCAGTCTGTCCATATCTGCGGGTTGTCCGTAGAGATGTACTGCCACGGCGGCCTTCGTTGCCCCGGTAATTCTTCTCTCAGCATCAGACGGATCAATGTTCATACTGTCGGGCTCGCAGTCTGCAAACACCGGCCTTGCACCGCAGAGAGCGGCGCCCCATGCCGTGGCAATGAAAGTGTTGGCAGGGATCAGCACTTCGTCTCCGGGGCCGATGCCCTTTGCCCAAAGTGCAATATGATTTGCATCAGTCCCTGAGCTCACGCCTGTGCAGTATTTTGTGCCGCATAGTTCGGCAAATCCATTTTCAAAATCCGATACTGCATCGCCTAGTATGAACGAAGCATTGTCAATGATCTTGCCGATCTCTTCCATTAGTTCCTGCTTAAGCTCTTTGTGAAGCAGTTTCAGATCGCTGAAAGGTACATTCATCTTATTCTGATTTCATTTTATTGGTTAGCAATTCCTGTATTGTATAAACCGCAAACAGCGGCAGTGTTGATGCATACCGCATTCCCATTTTGCCCGGCTGCTGCAACAGCCTGAACAGCCACTCAAGGCCCGCACTTTGCATCGCCTTCGGTGCGCGCTTTATGTCGCCAAGCATAAACCTGAAAGCTGCGCCCACTCCAGTCATGATCCCTTTGTCGAGGTGCCGGACATTTCTGTGCATCCATACTTCCTGCTTTCCGCCTCCGAGCCCTACCCAAACGAATCTTGCCCCGGATGAGTTGACTGAACTCATGATCTCTTCGTCATTCTTTCCGGAAACATCATCGAAAGGGGGACTGAAGTAACCTGCAACTTTGGCATTGTACTTTTTATTTGCAAGCTCTGACAGACGCTTCAATGTGTGCTCCGTATCGCCGATGAAGAAGTGGCTTGAGTCTGACCCGGCGGTCAAACGGAAGATGTTCTCCATGAAGTCGGGTCCCGCAACTCTTCCCATGCCTGTAATTCCTTTTGCATTTGCCAGCATTGAGATCGGACGGCCGTCGGGCAGAGAAATTGCTGAGTCATTTATGGCAATGCGAAGTTCTCCGGACTTCCTGTAAGCATTGACAATATTACCGGCATCCGTAACACAAATATAAGAGGGCGAATCAAGCCGTGACAGTCTCAGCGCTTCGGAAGACGCAGTTTCAAGATCGCACACGTTCACTTTTACTCCTTTTATATAGATGCACTTCATCTATACTGAGGATTTCTTTTCCTTTTCTGCGAGAGCATCATCAAACACCTTTGCTATGTTTTTGATGTTGATATCCCGCGTGAAAGCAGATTCAAATCTCGCCCTTGCCTCAGCTCCCATATTTCTTCTCAGCTCCTTCGACTTAAGCAGTTTCAGAGCATATTCAGCAATTGCCGCATGGTCATCCGGGTCAGCGAGATAACCTTCCTTGCCGTGCGTTATCATTTCGGGTATTGCTCCGATGCCAAGACTTGTAACAGAAGGCACGGCATGATTCATCGCTTCAATCAGTATCATCGGGCAACCTTCGTAAGGGTATTTAGTGGGAAAGATGAAAACATCCGAGTCATCGAACTCTTTGCCAAGATCCTCACTTCCAAGCGTGCCAAGAAATTTCACCTTGCCGGTTATGCCGCCTTCCTTCATAATCTTCTCTGACTCACTTCTTACAAATTCCTTATCGGCTCCCCACGCTCCTGCAACCTTGAACACAGCCTCAGGGTGTTCTCTTGCGATCAGTACGGCTGACTTCAGAAAAGCCAGGATGCCTTTGCTCTCAAACAGGTTGGAAGCAAACAGGACATTCGCGCCCTGCCTGCCGTAAGTTTCCGGCGGCGCTTCGCATGGCTCTGCACCGTTGAAGAATGAAACAACGTTTCCAACAAGGCCTTCAAAAACTCTTCTCAGGTTCGGAGAGTAAACTATTGCAGTATCAACATGCGAAAGCGCCTTCTCAATGAATTTTCTTACTGCCTTACCGGACTTTGCATAGAACTCATCCCTGAAGTAGCTTCCTTCATGTAGGTGAATCACTATTTTTGCATTGGAATATCTTGCGGCTGTGATCATCAGCAGTCCGTCTCTGAGAAACGGGAGAATGTTGGATGCCACCGGAATGTAAACGATGTCAGGAGAAATGCCTCTTGCAGTTTTTCTGAGATCGGCAATTCCTTTGAGCGCTCTGACAACATTCGTAATGTCAAGCCTCGACAAATTCTCCAGTCCCCTGTGGTCAGATATATCAACGTGATGCAACTCATATCTCTCCTTCAGCTCTGAATTAAGAAGTCCCTGAAAATATACGCTGGAACCGTGATAGGGAGGAGGCAGGCTTCCGACCATGATTATCTTCTTCCCGGAAGCGCTATTCGTAATCTCATTCATTGACTGCCGGCAAATTACACATTAACATCGCCACAGAAAATTCATAAAATGCGGCAGCAGGAATTATTTCCGCTTCATTGCGTAATTCACTGCGGACTCAAAACCTTCGACGAATTTCTGCACCGAGCATTCATTGGCTACGGTAAGGAGCGCATTTCGTCTCATTTCATAGTTCACTTCGGGCTCTGTGATGAGCCGCTCCATCTTGTGTTCAAGGTCTTCTGCATTACCGTCTTCTGCCAGCATTCCGTTAATTCCGTCCTTCAGGTAACCGATCCCTTCTCCGTGGAAGTAGCTGTCCTTCTTCTGCGAAATGACCGGAGTTCCGAAACAGAATGAGTGGACGACCGAAAGCCCGAGCCTGCCCGGCATTACAAGTGCATTGCTGATGTAGAGCCACTTTCCCACATCCCTGTCATCGGTGATCTCTCCGGCAAAGATCACATTTCCGCCTGCCGCTTCAGAGGCCCTCTCCAGCTTATCCCTTTCCGGCCCGTCGCCGATGATAGTCAGCCTGCAGTTTCCGATCCTTTTGCTCAGTGATCCAAATGCCCGTACAAGGTGATCTACCTGCTTGTCGCATATCAGTCTTCCGACATATACGAAATGATGATCTTCTCTAACGCCCAGTTCTCTCTTAATCATATTCCTCCCTATCCCGTCGAATTCCATCCTTAATGCTTCGAGTCCGGAAGTGTCAAGAGTGTTAGGGGCTACGAAGAAATGCGGCAAACTGCCGGTGATGTTTTCAACAACTTTCTTTCCCTTGTCCCAGTAAAAGATCACGGCGTCTGCGCTATTGGTAAGCCAAAGCCTGATCTTGTCGGAGAATGAATTTGCAGGGTCAAAGCCGCGAGCAGGGTCATAACCGAAACTCCACAGAATCAGTCTGAAGCCAAGCATTTTTCTGAGGATCAGCATTTTGTAAAGATTAAGATTGCCTGTATTGAAAACAGAAATCACAACTTCAGGCCGGAGTTTTATTATCAGTCTTGAGCAGTCTGATGCAAAGATGTTAGGCGAGCCGGCGGGATAAATGTTCCTCAGCTTTCTGAAAAAATCCGGAAGCCGGGAGCTGTCATTCTTCAAGGGTTCATTCTTCCGTGGATCTCCGTAAGCGACCGTCAACCCGGGGAATCTTTCTTTCAACCGCATGAAGATCCCTGTTCTGTAATGCGGAAGGACTCTTTGCAGGACAAGAAGTTTTGTGCTGTTCATAGGTTCGTTATCCCGTATGCTCTTATCCACAGCTCAAGATTGATCAATCTCCAAAG
>CAZTQR010000033.1:0-14581 GCA_964615795.1 uncultured Ignavibacteriaceae bacterium | reverse complement strand
GCCGCACTTCCAAACTGCCGGAGGAAACTTCCCGGTTTGTTCATGAGGATGTCCTGCAGAAAGTATCCGATGATGTATTTGTCATATCCGCACCAGGCTTCATCGGAACCCTGGCCGTTGAGCACAACCTTCACACCCCGCGAAGCTATTTCTTTCATAATGGTATAATGTGCAAAGCTCGTGGGACTGAATACAGGTTCTCCCATTCCGTAAACAAACTCATTTACCCATTCAGCAAGTCCTTCCGGTGAAGGAGTAATGAAATGTCCGCTAATGTTCGGACACGCCTTTAGTATGTCCTTTATCTTTTCAGATTCATCGTCCTTATAACCCGGAAATACGGCGGAGTATGAGCTGACAGAGAAGTTGCCTATCATCCCTGTTGAAACAAGCTCATTCGTCACTGCGGCGATTATTCCCGAGTCAATTCCGCCGCTGAGAAGAATAGAGACAGGCACATCACTTCTGAACCTCAGAGAAACAGAATCAAACAGCAGGTCCCTTATATGTGAAGTGCCGGCTTCTTTCGCGGAACTTACTGCCGGCAAGTCCCAGTATCTTGATGCTGTAATGCGGCCCTGTTCTGCGATAAGGTTGTGAGCCGGAAGCAGTTCTTTTATACCTTCAAAGAATGACTCTCCGTCATTGAGCCTGTAACCGTATGCAAGGTAGTTGAACACCTTCCTGCGATTTGCAGTGCTAACGGGAATGCACGAAAGGATCGCTTTGCACTCGCTCGAAAATATGAAGCGCGAATTGTCAGTGTAATAGAAGAAAGGCTTCACCCCGAATCTGTCACGCGAAGCAAATATGCGCTGCCTCTTCATGTCATAGATGGCAAATGCCCACATGCCGTTGAAGAGTTTCACGCAATTCTCTCCGTACTCTTCATAAGCATGAAGCACTACTTCTGAATCTGTCCTGCTTGAAAACCTGTGGCCTTTCGAAAGGAGATCGGGAATGAGTTCTTTGTAATTGTATATCTCGCCGTTGTAAACCAGTGCAAGCGAACGGTCTTCATTGATCATCGGCTGGTTTCCCGCATCGCTGAGGTCAATTATACTCAGCCTTCTGTGCCCAAGGCACACCGGATAGTCTATGAAGACGCCCTCTCCGTCCGGCCCTCTGTGTGATATTGCCCGGTTCATTTTTCTTATGTTTGAAAAATGAAACTCATCCGGCCTTTCACTTTCGGCTCCGCGAAAATACAGTATGCCGTTAATGCCGCACACTCAGACCGTCCTCCCTGACGTTTTCAATTCAGACAATACATTGTGTGTGTGTTCCGCATTACTCTTCCATGTAAAATATCTGCCAACAATCTCCTTTCCGGTTTCAGACATCTTCATCATCTGTTCCGGATCATTCAGGACTGAAATGATCGTGTCTGCGAGATCGTTTTCATCGAGTGGTTCTGCCAGAACTGCAGGATAGCCTAGTGACCGGAGTTCTTCCGCTCCTCCGTTTCCACGGATCGAAACAACAGGAACTCCTCTTGCGAGTGCTTCCGTCAGGACAAGCCCGAATGCTTCAGGATAGCTCGGAAGCACAAACAGATCTGACTCATCAAGCTCTGCCGATATTCCGGCAGGCGTCAGCGAACCGCAGAATCTTATCTTGTTCTCAAGGCTGAGATCTTTGCATAGCGATTCATATCCCTGCCTGAGCGGGCCGTCACCAATTATGGAAAGCGAGAAGTCAATTTTGCGTTCAATGATCTTCACGGCCTTTATCAGGACATCAATATTCTTGCGTTCCTCGTTCAAGTGGCTTATGCATGCGATCCTGAAGGATGACCGTGAAAACTTTTTCTTTGCCTGTGAGATTTCAAGTGACTGCCCAAGATACACAAGCTCAGTTTTCACCTTGTCTCCAAGCTCCCGGTGAAGATCATGTTCATTCACACTGCTGTGAACAATAACTTTGTCTGATGACAGCAATGGCCTGAGCATGGTCGCATAGACAGCCGGGAAGAGTTTTTTGAGCGTTGGAAGGTCTTCATGCTGATCGATAATAAAGGGGACACCAAGGCCGTTCGCAATCTTGCCGGATACTTCAGCCCACGGCCTTAGCCAGTGGCAATACACAACATCGGGTTTAAATTCACCAAGCAACTTTCTGAGCTTTCTGCCGAAAACTGAACTCACAAATGCGCTGTCAATCTTCTCAAAAGAAGGACGGGGGAGTGAAGCATATTTCATGAACTCAATATCAAGATTACCTGATGAGTACGGAACGTTCAGTTCAAGACTGCTCTTCCATTTTGACAAACCTTCAAGGCCCGACAAAAGAGCTTCCCTCGGCGGCACGGTCCTGAGCGGAACAATTACTTTTACACGGCATAATTCGGATAATGCCCTGGCATGGTCGAGAACAAACATGCCAGACTGCGGCCTGTATGAAGTCGGAAAGCATTCGGAGATCTCTGCAACTCTGATCATTTGCCGGATCCCCGCTTGCGTGCTACGAGCAAATACCCGGATGATGAAAAGTTCTCATAAACTGACGGATTCTTTCCTTCACGGAGTTTTCGCATGAATGACGGCCGGATGGTTTTATACATTAATAGTTCAGGCAGTCCCCAAAAAAACTTCAGCACAGTATTATTCCTCAGGTTCGACAATCCAAATTTCTTAAGTATGAAGTAAAATGTCTTCATTACCCAGTAGTGGCAAATGAGAAATGCAGAAGAGAACGTTCCGCCCATTGCCACAGATGAAGATATCTCAAAGCCGTTATCCTCAAGCAGTCGCGACAGCCCGTAGAGCGTGTATCGCCTGTAGTCATGCGGCGCCTCATGAAGCACGTAAGTGAACGGAGCGGAGATTATCACGGCTCCGCCCGGCTTGAGCAGTCTGCCGATATTCTCCGCAACCTTTCTGTCGTCAATCGTATGTTCAATGACCTCTGTGCATAAGATCGTGTCGAATGATTGCGGAGCAAAATACTTGTCTATGTCTTCGGCACTGCATTCAACTTCCACATTGGAATCTTTGTGCAGAGAGTGGGGAACATCACAGCCAACGGACTCACTGCACAACGGAGTGTAAATGTCACAGTATGGCTTGTTTCCGCAGCCAAGATCAAGCAAGCGGCCTTTTATGTGTCCGGAGAAATGCTGAAGCGTGTCAAGAAGCAATGAGTTCTTGAAATAACTTTCAGCTTGCGGAAACTTCAGAGAAAATCTTCCGCCGGAATATCTTATATCGTTCCTGTTCAGACCGGGGCAGATTGAATTTTCTCAAGCACCGGAGGAAGGAGTTTCTCAAGCGTAAAAGAGTGGAGAACTCTTTCCCGCGCACGGGTGAGCATTTCCTGCTTCTCTCTTTCATTTTTCAGATAGTATTCGGCAAGTTCCCTCAGTTCTTTTTTATCTCTGAACAATGCAACCTCTCCATCCGGAAAAAGCGTGTCAAAGTCCCGCTTGTATTCTGCAATTACAAAAATGCCGGATGCAATGCAGTCGAACACCCTCGTGGAAACGCCGTTGACAACTCCCGAATTCACAGTGACAGGGTAGATCTTCGCGCAGTTGCAGGCAACATTGACCTCATTTGCCGAAAGCCTTTTGTTCCTGAAATGCATCTTCAGGTTTGGATAATACTCAAGCACTTCGAGCCACTGACTGTCTCCAAACAGTTTGAAGTTAAGTCCTGAAAGAGAATTGAGAACCTCCGCTCTTTTGATGCCCCATGCATTGAGATAATAACCGGTACCGATGAAGATAATGTCTGAGCCATACTCGGAAAGATCGTCGCTTTCCGGCTGTACGGGATGAAAGACAGAAGCATCAGTGCCGATAGGAGAGAATATCAGGTTTCCTGCGCCAAGCAGTTTCAACCCTTCTATCCAGCCCGAATCGGGAACAATGACGAAATCGCTTGCAAGCACTGTGAGAAGGAATGTCTTCTTTCCCGGAAGAAGACAGCACGGGTCATCGCCGAGAAGTGTGATAACCTTTGTACCGTTTTTCTTGATGCGTTCAATGGTTTCGGGAGATATGAGGCAGTCGTTGTAAATGAAAATGTGTGAAGGCTTTTCAGAATTGTAGAGCACTGTCAGCCCGGCATTGACTTTGCTTACATAACTCTCCCTGAGTGAATTGTCGAACTTTCTTGGCAGTCTGTGAAAATAATTCGAAGCCTTCTTCCAAGCTTCGGGATACAGTGTATGGATGTTCACATACTGAGCATCAAATCCGCATGCCGCAAGCGCACGTGAGAAATACATTTCGTAGGGGCCGAGTTCCTGCTCACCTATGACAAGCGCCTTCTCATGCCGCATGGCTGTAGTCAGTCTGCTCCTCCGTTTCCGACTGTGCAATATTTATCAGAATGTTACCGAACGCCAGCAGCATAGCACCGATGGCATTATAATAAAACATGTCAATGCTGAATATGCTCATAAAGGTGATCATGGCCATAACGCTTATGAGCGATGTGAAGAGAATGTAATTGTTGGTTATGAAGGGCCTGACATTGTCATAATACTGTTTCAGAAACGATGCGAGCATTATTACGCCGGCGCCGCCGAAGATAGTGACCAGGTTTGGAACGCCAAGATCGTTTGTTACAAGCCTTCTTGCAATGCCGGAAAATCCTGCGCCGAAGACAGGGTATTCTGTCCAAACGGTGAACATTCTCAGCAGTATGTACTCCCTTCCGAGAAACGAAGAGTCTGTCTTGTCTGCAAGGTCATTGATTGAATTTATCCTGAGAAGGAAGATATCGAATATCTTGTTGAATGCTGTAGATGTGTAAAGCAAAATGATACCGATCACTGCAAATGACCCGAGCATGAAAAGCAGATTGGCTTTAATATTTTCTTCGCGGTCCCTTCTGATCAGAAGCATCAGGCTAAGCACAATGAGAAAGAATACGAATCCGATTATCCATATTCTGCTGAGCGTTATCATGATTGAAAGAATGTAAGCTCCGATGAGCAGCATGCCGTACTTTCTCCTGTCAGTGAAGTAATAGAACACGCCGAAGAACAGATTGAACGGAAGAAGATAGCCGATGCGCGACCAGATGTAGCCTGTCTTGATTCCGCCGAATTCCACTGAAAACGGATCCTCGCCGTAGAATAGGCTGTACTTGTCAAACAACCTCAACGGCACCCTCTTCTGAACAATGTACTCATATACCTGTATTCCAAGGAATACGAACACCATTCCCATCAGAAACTTCTCGAAGAATTCGAGTTCCTTCATGCTGATAATGGTAACGACAAAATAAGGGAGGAAAAGAAAATTGCCGAGCGGCCTGATGGTGCTGATCATATCCTTTGCAGAAAACGAAGAAATCAGGAAGGGCATCGCGGCCGCAACAAGGCAAAGGCCTGCAAGTATCACGAACGATACTTTGTAATGCATCAGAGACAGTCTTTCCCGGCGGAGAAAGATAACGATCAGCAATGCGATCCAGAAGAGGTCCATGAAGTAAATTGTGCCGATCCCTCCGAAGTCCCCGATCTCAAGATTCGGATTGACATAGATGAACTCCCCGAAGTTGGTCACTGCCATCAGGCATGCCACTATGCCTGTCCGGTAATCGTAAAGCAGAAGAACGAGTATGATGATTGCTATCAGATATACGAATAACATCATATCTGCATTAACCCCTGTTTTGCTTTGCCAGCTTCCTGTAATCCTCTACTGTGATGTCAAGAATTATGTTATCCCAGTATCTTCCGTTTCTGAACAGGGTTTCCCTCATCCGACCGGAGATTCTGAATCCCGCCTTCTGTGCTGCTCCAAGGCTGATCTCATTGTATTCGCCGATCTTTGCATGAATCGTATGGATGTTGAGGCTGTCAAAGAGGTACCTGAAGATCATCTGAAATGACTTCTGTCCGAATCCTTTGCCTCTGTATCCGGAGAATATGTCGAGCCCGATCTCCGTATTGCGGTTGATCTCATCCAGCCCCTGAAGTTTCCAAACGCCTATTACCTTTCCGGGGGATTTGTGAAAGATCGTAAAGACCGTATTATTACGGTTGGATGAAATGCTCTCGAACCATTTGTTCTGCATTGTCTCGGTAACAATGCCCGGATCCCGGAGCATCAGGAGTATCGGTTCTTCATTATGCTCTTTTCTTATGATATCAAGGTCAGAACGCTCAACGCTTCTGAATCCGATGTCTTTGTATCTGATCAATCAGGCTTTGTTAATGAAAAATAAAATATTGAATTGCCCGTAAGCAAAAAAGCTAAAAGACAGAGGCAACCTGATTCAGCTCCGAATTCTGTGATAAGTCTCTTTCAGGCCTCTGATGAAATTCAGCGGGGACATGATACCGGCAATTCCGGAACTTTCCCGGCCGGCGGAGCGGCTTAGTATTATTAGTCCGGCAATGTTTGATACAACTGCAACCGAAGGCAGAACCATTGCCGATCCGTTCAGCCCGAAATACCTGATCAGGACCACCGAAAAGACGATGGAGGAAATCATGGAAACAAGTGAAAGCGCGAGCAATGATGTGTGCCTGTTCTGCGCAAGAAGCATTAAACCCGTAAACATGAGCACAGGCCAGAGGATTATGGTCACGGCAAACCACTGAAGAATGGGAACTGCATCCATGAATTCGGCTCCGAACATAAGGAGTATTATTCTCCCGGCAAAGATCATTGTTGCAGAGCCAAGCACAAGCCCGGAGAGCAGGAATGAATAAAAGATCAAGCTGATCCTCCCTGTCCTTTCGCTCTTTGCCTCCTTGACGTTCTTGAGCAATACTGGCATGAGTGCGTAGCTCAGTCCCTGTATAAGCGTAAGGAGAATGAGATAGATCTTGTAGGATGCATTGTAATATCCCACTGCGCTTTCGCTCAGCAAAGTTCCCGTCATGAGTATTATGAACGATGACGTAACACCCTCCGCCTTGGATGACAGCCCCAGCTTGTATGCCTCTTTCACCGTATCAATGTTCCTCCTCAGGTTCAGGTCGATCCTGATCCTGTGCTTTCTGATGTAAGGCAGAAACAAAACAAGCCCTGTGACCAGCGCCTGAAGGACTGCAAGCGCTATCAGCGTTTCAACCGAAGGATCTGCGGCGAAGACCGTGAAGACCGTGATCGCATAGGCGGCTTGTCCCGCAAGCTCCGCAAGTGAATTGAAGTACAACTTGTTGCCGGCAAGATAGAAATAGCGGATCGCAATTATCTGAGGAATGAAAATTACGGAGAAGAAGAATATGTGCAGGAATTTATCCCTGTCAAACAGCAGGAAGCCGGATACCAGCAACACTGTATAAGAGAGGAGTGCCGTAAGAATCTGCAGTGACAGAATTCTGCTTATCACATTTTCGCTGTTTTCCTTTTCTATGAGCTTATTTGTGCCGTAATTGAGGTAGCCGAAATCAATGAAAAAGCCGTAGTAAGATGCAATCACAAAGTAATATGAGAAGGCGCCGTAGCCCTCCGGGCCGAGAGTTCTTGTTATAAACGGGAGCGTGAGAAATCCTATGAGCCGGGCAACAGAATCAACGCCTATCTTCGATATGAAATTGACAATGACTCTCATGGATCACTTAAGGCTCTTTCTTCTCCAAAGCATTGCCTCATACAGACTCTCCGGATCGCCGATGTCATTCCAAATGCCTTCATACTCTACGAAGTGCGATGAGTCTGATTCGAAGAGTTCCTTATCCTCGCGGAACTTCAGCCCGTTCCTGATTATGAAAGGGGCGATAACGCCGTGGGAATAGGGAAGCGCCGGCTTGTAGCTGAACTTTTTGTTCACGGGGTCAAAGGTTCCCATTTGCTTCAGCTTCTTTCTGCTTATGTTGCGGGAAACGGAGAACAGGAAATCAGATTCTTTATTAAGAAATGTCCGGATCAGTTTGTCGGCGGAGATTTTACTGATGTTGTCCGACGGCACAAGTACGCCGTGCGACTTCGTCCGGGTCTTCTTCTTTACAAATTCCCAGCCGGTGTACATGTCGTGCACCAGTCTGTCATTCTGGATCAAAGTGGGCAGGCCGGTTTTGGCGAGCGCTTTATCGTTCTCTTTGTTGGTAAGTATGATGATGTCGCTGATCAGACGTGATCTCCGGAGCAGTTCAAGCCCGAACATGAATGCGGGCTTGTCATAAACAGGTATTAACGACTTGCTGACATAGCGAGAGATTTCACCGAGCCTTGTGCCGCGGCCTCCGCAGAATAGTATGCCTAGAAATTTTTCCACAGCACTTCAGTTCCTTTTGAACTGAATTTGACATCGAGAGCAATGAAGTTGGGATAAAGCTCATACTTGATCTTCTCCTTCACGGCGGGATCGTTTACAAAGGCAAGCAGAAATCCGCCGCCTCCCGCGCCGAGTATTTTGCCGCCCAGAACGCCTCTCTTTCTTAAAACCTGATAGAGCTGGTCAATGAAAGGATTTGTTGTATGATCGTTGGTGGATTTTTTCAGAGCCCAGCTTTCATGGAGGATCTCGCCGATCTGTTTGAAGTCAATGCGCTTTGCTTCAAGCGACTCTGCGAATGCAAACGAAAGTTCTTTGAGACTGTGGAAGTACTTTATCATCTTGTCATTAAGCAGATTCTCTCCCAGCTTCCCCTGAATCATCCTGATCTCTCTCGCCATGTTGGTGAATACAAGGAACAGCCTGCTTTCAAACTGACGGAGATTCTCACCGGATATTCCGAGCCTCCTGACCTTTACTCCCTTTCGGTCAAAAGTGATGCTGTTGAAGCCACCGAAAGAAGTCGCATACTGATCCTGCCTGCCTCCGAACGTTCCGGCCTCAGACTCGAGTTTGTAAGTGAGTTCGGCATGCCTTGAGGGAGAGAGGGGTTTCATATCACGCAAATGACCGCAACCTCTTATGAGTGCGCTCATCATCGCGCTCGACGCTCCAAGCCCGCTACCCGTGGTCATGACATCCGATGTAAGTATCACTTCAACTCCCTTGAACAATCCGAAATGCTCAAGCGCGGTCCTGGCGTAGCTGTGCTTTATCCTGCTGGCAATCGGCTCTGTTTCGATCTCTGCATGATGGACCCTCACGTTGGAGTCGAACATGTCCTTTATGGAAACGTAGTTATAAAGCTTCACGGTTGACGAAACGACATGACCTGTCTCGCCTGTGCTGTAATAGGATTCAAGGTCCGTACCTCCTCCTGCAAAGCTGATCCTCAGCGGCGAGCGGAGATATATGTGCCTGTTGTCGTACAGCATCAGATCTTTCCCTGCATTAAATGTTCAACATACATCCTAGTTCCTTCTTCTACGCTCACTTCGGGTTCAAAGCCGAGCATGTTTCTGATCTTGTCTATTGATGCGCATCTTCTCCTTACAAGATGCGGATCTGAATCAACATGTTTCACTGCGGCCTTCTTGCCAAGATACTTTTCGATCACGGCAAGAACCTGCTTCAGGCTTGTTTCGATCCCCGTTCCCACATTGAAGTGCTCATTCTTCACATCATCATTGAACATTGCCAGTATGTTTGCACGGGCGGCATCGCTCGAATGCACGAGGTCAAGCGTTTGCTCACCGTCACCGTACATGATGATCTCTTCTCCGGCATGTATCGCATGGATCCATTTCTGAAAGACCTGAGTGTAAAATGCTCCAAGCCCCTGGCGTTCGCTGTATATGTTAAAATACCGGAAGCCGATGAAGGGGACATTGTGTGAATAAGCCCATGAATGCATCAGGGCTTCTTTTGCGATCTTAGTAGCTCCGTACAGAGTCCTGTTGTCAAACGGATGGTCTTCAGTAACAGGTACGATTCTCGGATCTCCGTAAACGGATGCAGATGAGCCGTATGTCAGTTTACGGATGCCGAATTCATGGCATGCCTGAATTATGTTGAATGTTCCTCTGATGTTTGTGTCTATTGCCTTCTGCGGAAACCTGTTCGAGTCCATGATCATCAGCGATGCCTGATGCGAGACATACTCCGGCCTGTGCTTTTCAAAAGCATATCTTACCATCTCTTCGCTTCCTATGTCTATAGTTTCAAGATGCAGTTTGCCGGAGTTCAGGTGCTTTTCAATGTTCCTGAACTTGCCGTTATAGAAGTTGTCAGCAACTACAACATTATGTCCAAGCTCAATGCACTGGTCCGCAATGAAAGATCCGATATTGCCCGCGCCTCCGGTTATCAGTACGGTTGACATTTTCAGCCGGCGCTAACTTTTCTGTGAGCGAGTCTCTTCTCATAAACATGCCTCAATGCATCAGAAACATAGTTCAGGTCATCTTCCGAATACTTTGTGCAGAGAGGAATGGTAAGGATCCTGTCCATCAGCCATTCCGCCGCAGGCAGGCTCACTTGCGGGTATTTCTGCGCATAGAAGAGATTCCTGTGCACGGGGTAAAAGTGAAGGTTGGTTCCGACATTCAGTTTTCTAAGTTCACTCATAAATGCATCCCGGTCAACATCCTCGTCAAGTATCTTCACAACATAAACATGATTTCCCCAGCGGCCTCTTTCTGTTTCATGCACCGGGGTCGCGAGCCAGTCAATGCCGGAGAGTATTGAATTGTAATGCTCAACAAGCTTGTTGCGCTTTTCAAGAAGTTCATCCTTTCGGGACATCTGGGCAATTCCCAGAGCAGCCTGAAGATCGGTCATGTTGAACTTATATCCCGGCACTACGCATTGCACATGCGGGCTGGCATTTTCAGCAGAGTATCTTTTCCATGAGTCTTTAGGAAGTCCGTGATATGACCAGATCCTGCAGTGCTCAGCAAGCTCATCATCATCTGTTGTGATGATCCCGCCGTCACCTGTGGTCAGATTCTTTGTCGCATAGAAGCTGAAGCAGGACATCTTCCCGAAGCCTCCGACCATTTTGCCGTCGTATGAAGAGAACACTGCATGCGCGGCATCATAGATCACCGGCACGTTGTGTGAATCTGCGATTGCATCAATTGATTCTATCTCTGCAGGAAGTCCGGAATGATGAACGGGAATTATTGCTTTGATGCTCTTGCCGTGATCGAGGAAGAGCCTTTCAACCGATGAAAGGTCTATGTTCATAGTGTGCCTGTCAACATCTGCAAAGAGGGGAGTGGCACCAAGCTGTTCAACAATATTCGCTGTTGACTGCCATGTGATCGTCGGCACTATTACCTTGTCACCTTCTCCTATGCCGAGCACCTTGGCCGCAATGAAAAGTGAAGTGGTGCATGAGCTTGTTGCAACGGCGTTTCGAACTCCGTGATATTCGGCGAACAGTCTTTCAAATTCCCTGACCTTTGGGCCAACGCTGATCCATCCGGAATCAAGGCATTCAGTCATTTGCAGTCTCTCTGCATCGCTGATGTCAGGAACAGCTATGGAAAGGAAATTTTCTCTTGCCTTCAACGGGTGTGTGGTTTATAAGTAATTTGTCTTTGAATCCTTTTCCGAGAGCACAGGATCATTCACGGGCCACGGAATGCCGAGCTTAGGATCATCCCATTTCACGCCGCACTCATTTGCAGGATCGTAATACTCTGACATCTTGTAATGGAATATGCATGAATCAGAAAGCACAAGATGTCCGTTGCCGAAACCGGGAGGAACGAGCACCTGCTGTCTGCTGACATCGTCAAGAATAAAGCTTATCCATTTCAGGTAATTGCGGGAGTCTTTCCTCATATCTGCAACAACAAAAAAGATCCTTCCGAACATGCACTGAATGAGCTTCCACGTCTTTTCATCGTAATGAATTCCCCTTAAAACGTTTTTTGCGGATGTTGAGATATCATCCCGCACAAATCTTACATCAATGCCGTTTATCAGATAGTCGTCAATATTGTACGTCTCAACATAAGTGCCCCTGTGATCCCTGAACATCGAAGGGGTAAGAAGCAGTACTTCATCAAGCGATGTCTTTTCGACGGTAACCGCCATTTGCTGTTTCCGTCAGTAACCTTTTTTCTGAACCATGTCGCAATCCGCTTTTACCATTATCCTGACAAGTTCTTCCAGTTTTGTCTTCGGCTTCCATCCAAGGAGTTTCTTGGCTTTCGACGGGTCACCAATCAAAAGGTCCACTTCCGTAGGCCTGAAGTATGTCGGATCGATCTCAACAAGCACCTTGCCTGTCTTCTTATCCTTTCCGACTTCATTCACTCCTTTGCCTTTCCATGCGATCTCTGTTCCGATCTCTTTGAATGAGAGTTCAATAAATTCTCTCACTGATCTCGTAACGCCGGTTGCAAGCACAAAGTCTTCCGCCTTCTTATGCTGAAGGATCCTCCACATGCCCTCGCAGTATTCGGGAGCATAACCCCAGTCGCGCTTTGCATCAAGATTACCGATGTGTATTGAATTCTGCAGTCCGTGCTTTATCCTCGCTACAGCCCGCGTGATCTTCCTTGTTACGAAAGTCTCGCCTCTTCTCGGCGATTCGTGGTTGAACAGAATTCCGTTGCAGGCGAATATGTCGTACGCTTCGCGGTAGTTTACGACGATCCAGTAACCATAGATCTTTGCGACTCCGTAAGGGCTTCTCGGATAGAAAGGAGTGGTCTCTTTTTGCGGCACTTCCTGCACCTTTCCGTACAGTTCGCTTGTTGAAGCCTGATAGAACTTCACTTTCCTGAGTCCTGTCTCCCTGATGGCATCAAGGAATCTGAGAGTTCCGAGCGCATCCACCTGAGCAGTATAATCCGGAACTTCAAATGAAACCTTCACATGGCTTTGTGCCGCAAGGTTGTAGATCTCATCAGGTTCGATCTTTTCAAGCAGACGGTTCAGACTGCTTGTATCAACAAGGTCCCCGAAGTGCAGAAAGAGTTTCTTGTCAATGATGCTCTTGTCTGCGTACAGATGGTCTATTCTTTTTGTGTTGAAAGAACTGCTTCTTCTGATGATGCCGTGTACTTCGTAGCCTTTCTCAAGCAGGATCTCGGTCAGATAACTGCCGTCCTGTCCGGTTATTCCGGATATGAGAGCCTTTTTCATTTTCAGATTTTGATTAAGATTCTGATTATTTGTTCAGATGCTCAGCAACTGTTTCAACGGTGTACCTGATCTGTTCTTCGCTAAGTTCCGGATAGATCGGAAGAGCAAGCGAATCATCAGCACACCACTCTGATACAGGGAAGTCTCCTTTCTTATATCCCAGATATGCAAAACACTCCTGCATATGGAACGGAACGGGGTAATAGATCTCTGTGCCGATCTCCTTTTCTGTCAAATGCTTTCTGAGGGCATCTCTTCCTTCTGCGCGGATAACATACTGATTGTAGATGTGATCGTGTGAAAGTCCCATGCCTGAGTAAACAGCTTTCGGAAGCAGAACTTTGTTCTTTTCGTCATACTCGAGTCTTCCTGTTTCTTCAGCAAGCCCTGCCTCTATGAAGAATTTTGTGTAAAGTGATGCATTATTTTGTCTTCCTCTTGTCCACGAATCAAGATGAGGAAGTTTCACATTGAGCACCGCGGCCTGAATTGCATCAAGCCTGAAATTTCCACCGATGATCCTGTGGTAGTACTTTGGCTTCCCGCCGTGTACCCTGAGTATCTTCAGTTTCTCGGCAAGCTCGGGATCATTTGTAGTAACGAGTCCGCCGTCACCGAAGCATCCCAGGTTCTTGCTCGGATAGAATGAGAAGCATCCGATGTGGCCAATGTTGCCGAGCCGTGTTCCGTCTTTGTACTGCGTTCCGATCGCCTGTGCGGCATCTTCTATCACTTTTAGCCCGGATTCATTTGCAATGCTCATGATCTCATCCATCTCTGCGCTCTGCCCGTACAGGTGCACAGGAACGATCGCCTTTGTGTTCTTTGTGATCAGTTTCTTTATTGATCCCGGGTGGATGTTGAATGTGACAGGATCGACCTCTGCAAATACAGGCTTTGCATTCATGCGGCTCACCACACCTGCGGTCGCAAAGAATGAATAAGTCGGGAGTATCACTTCATCTCCCGGCTTAAGGTCTATTGCCATGAGGGCAATAAGAAGCGCATCAGTGCCGGAAGAAACTCCGACAGCATATTTGCACTGCAGATATTCGCAAAGGTTCTTTTCCAGAAGTTCAACTTCTGGGCCGAGGATCATTCCCTGAGATTCCGCCGTTCTTATCAGTGCGGCGTCAATTTCACTTTTTATGGCTTTATACTGTGCCTTAAGATCAAGCAAAGGTACTTTCATGTTCGTTGTTGTGGTTGTAATTAAGAAATTCTCATTCTGCGCCTACGAGCTTTCTTCCGATACTGCTGTAATAGAAGCCAAGCTCCTTCATGTGCTCCAGGTCATACAGGTTTCTTCCGTCAAAGATGACCTTATGCTTCATCAGTGATCCCATCTTGTCGAAATCAGGCGAGCGGAACAGCGACCACTCCGTAGCAATGATCAGCGCATCTGCATCCTTGAGCGCCTCGTAATGATCGTTGACGTATGCGATCTTGTCGCCCAGCAGTTTCTTCACATTTCCCATTGCCTCAGGATCGTGAGCCGTAATGCCTGCTCCCTCCCTGAGCAGTGCGTCTATCACATAAAGAGATGGAGCTTCACGGATGTCGTCGGTGTCCGGCTTGAATGCCAAACCCCAAAGAGCAAATTGTTTGCCTTTCAGGCTTCCGCCGAAGTATTCCTTTATCTTCGGAACTATGATAGTTTTCTGTTTGTCGTTTAC
>CAZTQR010000032.1:11631-36239 GCA_964615795.1 uncultured Ignavibacteriaceae bacterium | reverse complement strand
AGGTGGAGTGGAGAAGGAATGAATACTGTCACTTCAGCAAAACCATCTTCTTCGCTGAAACGAAACTTCCGCTTTCGATACGGTAAATGTAAGTGCCCGATGCGAGAGAACTGCCGTCGAACTTCGCAGCATAGTAACCTGCATCCTTGTATTCATTCACGAGTGTTCTGATCTCCCGTCCCGCCATGTCGAATATCTTCAGCACAACATTGCCTGACTGCGGAATGCCGTAGGCGATCGTTGTGAGCGGGTTGAACGGGTTCGGGTAGTTCTGATCAATGAAGTACTTGTCCGGAACGCCGATCGTCACTGCTTCGGACAGGTCGAAATATTCGAAGTTGCCGTTGAAGTCTATCTGTTTCAGGCGGTAGTGGTAGATGCCGGATGCTTCAGGGTTATCAGCAAATGAATAAGATGAATTAGTTGTAGTAGAACCCGAAGCGTTCACAATGCCCAGTATCTGCCAGCCACTGTTATCACCTGACCTTTCTACTTGAAATGAATTGCAGTTGGTTTCTGAGGATGTAGTCCATTTCAACAGCACAGTGTTGCCATTAACGGCAGATGTAAATGAGATCAATTCCACCGGCAGAGGTCTGTCGATAGCAGTTCTGCACATAGTTATGTTCGGAGTTACGCATTTGTCTGTCGCAGAGAATTCGACAAGCCCTTCACACATGAAAGGGGAGTTTAACTTCCTTCTCACTATTACGTGAGCATTGATTTGCTGCGAAGAAGTGAAAGGAAGCGCAGGCACTACTTCTACTGAGTAACAATCTGTATCGGGCATTATAGAACGGTCGAGTGTAATAGAGTCGCCGCTTACAAGATCTTGATCTGTCACTGTCAGGTCATACTCGTAAACATCTCCTCTGTTCGGCAAACTTATTATTCCACTGCATTGCAGAAAAGTTGTATCGCCGTTATAAGATGCATTAGATATGACGATCTCCGGATAAGATGACCATTCGCAACCCGGATTTCCAAAAACGGCAAATGGTATATCGTGCCAATATTGTCCTGAACTGCCGTCCATCAATTCTCTCCACCAGTCTAACCACGAGTAATACTGATATGCAATTCCATATCCTTCTGTAGGAGGCACCCATACGTCAGGTCCGAAATCTCCACTCATCGTGAACTCAAGCCAATATCTTCTATCAGAACCGCCCCGAAGAGTTGTTCCTACACGGCCGGTATTTCTCATTACCGGCCTGTTCGCAGAAACGTAATCATTGTTTCTGTAAATGCATGACCATACAGTACGCGTCAGTCTGTTCTGGGAAAAATCTCCGAACAGAACCGGCCCGGGTGAAGGCCTAGATCCTTCCTGAATACGGATTGTCAATCCGGTAATTGTCGGTCCCCACGTAGAGCCTGTCTGATAAGCATAAGTGTAAACTGAGTCAATTTTCCACAAGCCATCCGGCAAAGTGAACATACCGGCCAAAGCAAGTCCTCGTGATGCGTTGAATCCAAAGGCAGTATATGGTTCATGAAGCAGGCTGATATTACAGCCATTGAGCAGTACTCCTGTATTGATGCAAGAAGTGTTGTGGAATTCATAATTATCAGTCTCCAAAGCTGATGTATTTATGAATCCGGTTACAATGAAACTGTTCCCGGCATTCTTTGAATCTTTCGAAAGGTCTGCTGAATAATCAGGATCGTCTGCTTTGATGCCGCAATTCAGAACAAACAGGAAGAACAATATTACTTCAAAGATTACAAGTCTGTGAGTTTCCATTTTTAACTTCCTTTCATTTAGAATCTCAATTTATAATGTGTTAACCCAAAAACACCCGATGCACAGAATCAAAAGATACCCATAATAGCACAGTGACCGCAGTCTGTAGTTGTTTCAAACGTATCCCAATGTGAAGCATTATTCTCTTCTCACCTGCTTCACAATCTCAGGAAAGTGAGCTGGCCAATGAATTAAATCACTTCAGCAAAACCATCTTCTTCGCAGAAACAAAACTACCACTCTCGATGCGGTAGATGTAAGTGCCCGATGCGAGAGAATTCCCTTCAAACTTCGCCACATAGTAACCTGCATCTTTGTATTCATTCACAGGTGTTGCGATCTCACGTCCCGCCATGTCGAATATCCTAAGCACAACATTGCCTGACTGCGGAATGCCGTAGGCGATCGTTGTGAGCGGATTGAACGGGTTCGGGTAGTTCTGATCAACGAAGTACTTGTCCGGAACGCCGATCGTCACTGCTTCGGACAGGTCGAAATATTCGAAGTTGCCGTCGAAGTCAATTTGCTTCAGGCGGTAGTTGTACTTTCCGGCGGCAACGTCCTTGTCTTCATACATGTAACCGGAAGCTGTGTTCATGCCTTTCACAAACCCCAGGACCTGATATTCCTGCCGGTTCGCGGACCTCTGAACTTCAAATCCGGAATTGTTAAGTTCTGTTGAGGTTGACCAGTTCAACAGTATGTCATTGCCGCTTACAAAACCCGTGAAACCCGTGAGTTCAACGGGCAGCGGATTGTCAATGTAAACATGTTTGCTGCAAAGAATCTCGAAGGAGCTTTGATAATACAGAACGAAATGACCGTATTCGCTTCCCGAATTCACGTAAACGAAACTGTTGTTGTTGCCGGATACGATTGATGCCTGAGCTGTTCCGTAGTTTGATATAGTCCAGAATCCTCCGGGAAGCGAGCTCTCATAATATACGAATTCAGAGTTTGCCTGTATGTGTCCGGGGCCGGTGATCAAACAGTTTCCTGTAACAATGGATGATCTTCCCCCATTTGTTGTATGAAGTATGACACCGTAATCTCCCGCAATCCAGCCGTGCAAAGGATCCGCAAAGCAGATCGCGTTAAGATTGAAGTTGCTTCCGCTGTTTCTGACCTCCCAGATCTGTCCTCCGTCAGTTGTTTGCACAAGAAGTCCGTTCGAGCCTGTGAACCAACCGGTCTGATCATTAACAAACTTTATACAGACGGCATTATTGGTCGTCGGTATCTGTCGCATGTGCCAGCTTTCTCCTGAATCTGTTGTATAATACAATTTGTCCAGGCTTCCGTCGGTCCATCCCGTCTGTTCGTTTATGAAGTCAATGGCAATATGATAACTTTCCGGGTCAACAATCCTTGTGATCCAGTTGCTGCCGCCGTCAGACGTCTTAAGCACGACTCCGTTGTATCCACCCGCGAAGCAAAGGTCCTGATTTACTGTTTCAACACTCAGCAATCTGACAGATGTGCCGCTCTGCTGAAGATCCCAGTTCATGCCTCCGTCTGTTGTCTTTGCTATCACACCGTTCTCTCCCACTATCCATCCTGTCAGTTCATCAATGAATCCAAGGTCCCAGATGACCTGAATACCTGTTTGAGTGTTGACAATATTCCATGTTGCGCCGCCGTCCGTTGTTTTCAGCAGGGTGCCGGAATTTCCACCTGTCCATCCCGTTGATTCGTTCACAAAATCTATTGCCCAGAGAAATGAGCTCACTCCTGAAGATTGGTACATCCAGGTGATTCCTCCGTCGTTAGTGTTCATAATGACGCCATTGTAGCCGCATGCCCATGCTTTGTCCGGACTGACGCAGTCTATGTCATTGAAGTCGCTGTAGAATCCTCCGTGCATATAATTCCAGACATTTCCGCCGTTAGTTGTGCTGAAAACAAATCCAAAGTATCCGGCGATGAGCCCCGTGACTGCATCCTTCATCCTGACGCATCTCATTGTTTGGGATGTTCCGATCATCTGTGAAGTCCAGGTCTGTCCACCGTTGGTAGTCTTCTTTACGGTGCCGTTCTCTCCTGTCATATATCCGGTACTGCTGTCCACCATGTCAACTGAATTCAATGTCATTACTGTGCCGCTGTTCTGCTGAGACCAGTTAATGCCGCCGTTTGAAGTGTGAAGTATCACTCCGCCGTCTCCGGAAATCCATCCATTGTTAAGGTCAATGAAGTCTGTTGACTGCAGTCTTTCAGATGTTCCGCTGATCTGTTCTTGCCAGCTTGCACCGCCGTTCGAAGTCATGAGTATTGCACCGTCACTTCCGACAGCCCAGCCAGTATTCACATCAGCAAAATACATTCTAAGAAAATATCTTGCTCCGCCTGAGTGCTGTACTGCCCAGGTGAATCCTCCGTTTGTTGTTTTGAAGATCTTTTCATCCGCTCCTGCTGTCCACCCGGTGTTTGCATTGACAAAGAACACTGCATAAACGTATCCTGCGGCTCCCGTGTTCTGCGGAGTCCACTCCGTACCTCCGTCAGTTGTTCTGTAAATGAAGCCGTTTGCAGATCCTCCCACCCAACCCGTATTCTGATCAATGAATGAGGCAGACCACAGGTATTCAGTCAAACCGTTGGCAAGTTCTTTCCAGGTGACGCCGGCGTCGGTGGTTTTAAATACAATTCCGCCGCCGCCGACTGCGATGTAAGCGTCCCCGCCAAGATGATCCAGATCTGTAAACAAATTGGCCGTTGGATAAGGATGTTGCCATTGCCAGGCATCTTGGGGAAGGCAGACAGTTGAAGATGTTAAGATCAATAAGAATGCGATGATCGCTTTAGTCATAATCTTATTACCTCCTTTATACAAAAGTTTTGCCGGGAATCCCCATTTGATGATGATTCCCGGGCATGTTTTGATTGGCTTCGCAATCTCTTCACCGGCTTGCCGGAGTCTGAGCCGAAGCCCTGTTTCGTTACATTAAGCTCACTTCAGCAAAACCATCTTCTTCGCCGAAACGAAACTTCCGCTTTCGATACGGTAAATGTAAGTGCCCGATGCGAGATAACTGCCGTCGAACTTTGTGAGATAGTAACCTGCATCTTTGGATTCATTCACAGGTGTTGCGATCTCACGTCCCGCCATGTCGAATATTTTCAGCACAACATTGCCTGATTGCGGAATGCCGTAGGCGATCGTTGTGAGCGGGTTGAACGGGTTCGGATAATTCTGATCAACGAAGTACTTATAAGGAACACCTATTGTCACCGCTTCAGGAAGTTCGAAGTATTCGAAGTTGCCGTTGAAGTCAATTTGCTTCAGGCGGTAGTTAAACACTCCCGAAGAACCCGGCCTGTCCGTATATGAGTAGCAGGATTGTTCATTTGTTGTTCCGTTTCCTTTTACACTTCCTGCCTTCTGCCAGATAACAGAGGAGACTGACTTCCGCTCTATATCAAATGCCGCATTTGTCATCTCCGCTGATGTTATCCACCTTAGCTTCACTCTGTCCCCAATCACTTCTGCATTGAATGCCGCAAGTTCTGCAGGCAGAACATAATTGTTCCAGTGATCATCAATGTAAACTCCGTCGAATATTGCGCCGGGATGATTACCCTCATAGCACTGGAAAAGTGCAAACCTGAATGCCCCGTCAATATCTTCGCTTCCGGCACCTTCGGGTCCTACGTCCGGGTCAGGCTCGATATACGGAACAGCAGATCTGAATACAAAGAGGCTTACAAGATCATCATTTGTTCCCGCCTGAAATTCATACTTCAGCAGTATGAGATAAGTAACGTCTTTCTGATACTTAGCCCTTGTGTAGTGCGGCAATTCTGAACTCTTACTCACGCCAAAGGCAAGATGGCCGGAAGAGTCCTTAACATAAACTCTTCCGTAAGCTGATATGGAACTAAAAGGCAAGATCCCGGTAAAGTAACTGCCGGCAGGACCAGCTCCGGATACTTTCAGCATGAAAGAAATGTACAGACCCCCGGTTGTAACGCCTCCGTAACTGAAGAACGCGTATGCACCGTCAGGACCCAAAGTGTCCAGCTTAACTGCCCTTCCGATTCCGGATCCCGCATAATAAGGAAACATCAGTCCCGTATCTGTGATCCTCATGTAATAAAGGTTTCCCAATGGAGCCATCGAATGCCAGTAATTAGCAAGTGTGTCGCCTGCGGGGTAATCGAAATCATCAACGAACTGTGCATTGCATGGCAGTACACAGACAAATGCAATGAACAGCAGAACCATAAACCGTTTCATGACAGTACTCCTCAATTCTAAATTCAAAAAGCATCATTTCAACAGAATCATCTTCTTCACCGAAACGAAACGTCCGTTCTCAATGCGATAAAATTCCTGATGATATTTCTGTGTCCTCTTTATGTGTTAGCTTTCAGGAAGAATGATGAGAGAATTCTGCACGGATTCTGCACCCGTTATTCGCGGCAGGAGGAAGAAGTGGAGTGTAGAAAGCGTACAGTCATTCCGTACTGCTTTCGTTCATAAAGAACTTCGGCCTCAGACATCGGAATAGAAATGCAATATTCTGTCGCACCACACGCAATTTGCATTCCACAATTTAAACTTCTTCAGGTCTGAATCAGAGCTTAGGGGCATGTACCTTGTTAGACTTGGTTTGGTAACGGGCGGGGAGGGAGCGGACGAATCGGGAATATCGCAACGAGCATGGAGTTCATCTGATTAGTTCAATGTGATGCTCGCCACAATCTTTGCTCTTAGTCATTGAAACCGGCCGTTGCAAGATTTCGGAATACCCGGCTGAGCCGGTCAGGCATTTGCAGCGCGGTAAGAAACTTATGTTATCTGATCAGAACCATTTTCCTGATTTCAGCAAAGTCTCCTGCTTCCAATTTGTAAAAGTATATTCCGCTTGAGAGTCCACCGAAATCATTCCCGTCAAATTCAACACTGTATTCCCCTCTTTGTTTCATACTGTTCACAAGTACCGCAACTTCTTTGCCCAATGCATCGAAGACTCTCACCTTCACCAAACCGTCTTTCGGAACTGTGTATCTGATCACCGTTTCCGGATTGAAAGGATTAGGATAGTTCTGATGAAGAATGAATCCATTTGCGGGAAGCTCTCCATTATAATGGAGGCCGGTGGTTGTAGTGTCAAGTCTTAACAGAAGTCTGTCTGTTTCGGTTGTCTGCTGTGCCGATCTTCGGTTTGCAAGATACAAGTCCAGCAGTCCGTCACCGTTCAAATCTGCCGCTTTTACTCCCACTCCCTCGGCTATAACGTTCGGAGGCAGTACAGCCTTGGTGATCTCTGTAAATACTCCTGAACCGTTGTTTGAAAAGACACGCATTTTCCTGTTAAAGAATATGTTGGATGTTACCAGGTCAGGATCATTGTCATAGTCAATATCAACGAAAATACCCTCGGTGGTTTGTTCATCATCCTGAGGAAGATTTGTCGAGGTTACATCTGTAAATATTCCTGTCCCGTCATTAAGCAGCAGTCTGTCCTGCCTGATTCTGCCCGGCCTGAACGCCACATTGGCAAAGAAAATATCAAGATCGTCATCCCCGTCAATATCAGCAAGAGATACCTTCCTGGTCTCTTCTGTTGCAGAAGCAGGTAAACGTGCGGAAGTCTCATCTCGGAATACTCCATTGCCATCGTTGGTGTAGATCTTGTTTCCGTCTTCATTTCCGGCAATGAGGTCTTCATCACCGTCTTTATCAATGTCGGCAAGTTTCAGATCTTGCGTGATATCTGAAGTCTGGGGCAGTCGAACTGAAGTCTCATCTGTAAATGTAGTGTCTCCGTTATTGATAAGTACAAAATCCGTGCCGGCATTTCCTAAAATTATGTCAGGCCTCCCGTCATTATTGATATCCCTGGCGAGAACCGAATTTGCTATGCTGATCGGAAGCCTGTTACTTGCATCCCTGAATCTTCCGTTGCCAAAGTTCAGATATAGTTCATGGACTGCATTATCCTCACTTGCAAATACTATGTCAAGATCACCGTCATTATCAAAATCTGCAATTCCAATGTCTTCACTGTCATAAGAGAATTGCGGCAGGTTGCCAATGGTACCATCCGTAAATGATCCGCTTCCGTTATTGAACAACAACTTGTTCGGAGCAAATTCTCTTGCAAGGACAATATCCAGATCGCCGTCGCCGTCAAAGTCACCGGTCTCAATATCCATGGTGGGGCCGGTAACTGCCAAAGTCGGAAGGTTTGTTTCTGATACATCTGTGTACAAAGCAGTATTATTGCTTCCGGCAAATGAAATGATCATTGCAGAAACGACCGCCAAAGCAAAAAACATTTTGGTCTTCATACCCTGAGAGATTTTTTTGTTGTACGGATTTGATTGTTACCTTGTTCAGGATTGATCCCAAATGAATGAGATCTCATTGCCAGGTCTCCTGCACTTACTTTATCGAATATCCGAAATAATCGCTGTCAAAAAAACAAACTTTTCACAGCACTTCCTGCTCGCAGACAAGTTTTCCGGGACAACATTTCATCACCGGAGAGCTGACAGATGTCGTGCAATCTCCGTGCCACCGGGAATGATTTCTGCATTTCAATTTTGATGTCGCAAGCTGAATTTTACAATGAACGAAAGCAGTACGGACTGACTGTACGCTTTCTATACATACCTTCCTTTGCCTGCCGCGAATAACGGGTGTAGGGTCCGTGCTGAAGCTATGTCAGACCAATCATCATGATTGCTGTGACTAACAACACCTTTCCGGAAAAAATATGTTTTACTTAATAACCTTTTGAAGGCCATATCATGAATAAGAAATCAATCATCATAATTTCACTTGCATTCTGCTCACTTCTGTTTGTTTCACCCGGTAAACTGTCATCCCAGTGGATACAAACCGCAGGTCCGTGGCAAACTAGCTGTCTTCTTACCATTAATGAAGATATTTATGCGGGAACAGCTAACAGCTACATCTACAAATCCACAGATGGCGGTGTTAACTGGTTTCAAATCAATAATGGACTGACAGTACCATGGATCTACGCTCTTGCACTTACCGATAATGTTATTATCGCAGCAACGGGCAATGGTGTATTCAGGTCATATGACTATGGTAACACCTGGTCCTCATGCGGACTTTCAGGACTAATAGTATTTGATCTTGCGGTTAACGGAGATGACTTGTTTGCGGGAACCTATCCTTCGGGTGTTCAGAGATCCACCGATAATGGAACCACCTGGTCAAACCTTCAAGGTCCCCATTGGTTTGTCACAACCCTGGTTGTGAAGGATAATGTGATTTTTGCCGGGACGAACAACGGAGGTTTGTTCAGATCAACTAACCGCGGAGATAATTGGAGCCAGTGCTTTCCGTTGCCCTGGGCTCACATACGAAGCATCGCTGCAGGGAGTAATGCAGTCTTTGCAGGCACGGATTACGGCGGAGGAGTATTTAAGAGTACAAACCTTGGTTTACAGTGGACTCTGAGCGGACTTGCTAATGAATATACTGAAGCACTCATGACTCTCGGGCACAATGTATTCGCGGGAACAGTTGACCGCGGAGTATATCTTTCCACCGATGACGGTATGACCTGGCAGGACTGGAATCAGGGCATCGGTATTGCACCGGAGATCCTCTCCTTTCAGGTATTGGATGACTACATATTCTGCGGAGCATTCAGCCGACCATTGAGCAAAAGAGACAGGTTTCAGATTGCAGGTTATTACTGCGGTCCCGGTCCCCATTTCGTGGATTATTGTACAGCAAGAACAGACTCTCTCGACATTGCTCATAACTGTGAGACAAAAGCTCTTATCAGATTTTCACCTGACACTTCCGACAACTGCAACGTTCCTTCAGTCATGCTGCCTGTCTTTGCAGGACCGACAGTCGTCAGGAGAAGCGATCCAAAAGACACTTCCGGAAGATTCCCGGGCATCGCACAGTTTGACGGGCACAACGACATCATTGAAACCGAAATGCTTGAAATGGAAATGAGAACCTTTGTTGAATCAAACGGGGATACGGCATTCCTTAAAATAGTTGCAGGCGAGGGCAGAGGAACGGGCCCGTGCGGTTCAGCGCTGAAAGCCAGTTACGGATACATACATGAACTCCCGGCTTACAATTACAACGCAGAGAGTTTCTTCGATGTATTCATTGAACTTTGCATTGAGGATCCTCACGGTATCATAGGACCGCCGAATCCAAGATACTATTTGTACAATCTTGTGCCGGTAGGAATGAAGGCAACTATTGACCAGATTCCGCCAAAGTGCGGCAGAGATCCGAACACGAACGAGTATTACACGGTTTACACGCCCGATCCCAATACATGCTCAAAGCTGTATGCCTCATGCTTGCCGGGCACCGGAAATCCGCCGCTTGCAAAGATCGTTCACGTTGAACATGCATTGCCGGTTGAACTTGCATCGTTTACGGCATTAACCATCGGCAATGACATTGCACTGCATTGGACAACTTCCGAAGAGATCAACAATTCAGGATTTGCAATCGAAAGATCTTCAGGCAGGAAGTGGATTGAAATTGGTTTTGTAGCAGGCAAGGGCAATTCAGCTATGGTGCAAGGTTATGAATTCACTGACAAAAACCTCGCATCAGGCATTTACAACTATCGCCTTAAGCAGATTGACTTCAACGGCAGTTACGAATATTTCGAGCTTTCCGAAGCGGTGACGATCGGTGTTCCGAACAGGTTCTTCGTTGATCAGAACTATCCCAACCCGTTCAACCCGCTCACAGCGATCGCTTACGGCATTCCGCAGTCAGGCAATGTTGCGCTGAAGATATTCGACATGGCGGGACGTGAAGTGAAAACGCTCGTGAATGAACATAAAGAGGCAGGATACTATGTTGTGAAGTTTGATGGCAGTTCGCTGGCATCAGGAACGTACATCTACCGGATTGAGAGCGGCAGTTTTGTATCTGCGAAGAAGATGGTTTTGCTGAAGTGACTCGACTGTGATTCAACTTTGCTTTCCCCCACAGGCCCCGGTAATAGTCCGGGGCTTGTCTCTTACCTTCTTATCGGCTGTGAAAGCTGACTTCTTCCCGCTTATCGCCAAACTTCATTTTGCAACGCACTTGTGCCGGAGCATTGCTTAAGTTCTCCCGGAAAACCGGAATGATCAGAATAGTGCAACAATTCCGCAATGCACTGGGGCTAAGCAAACAGAAGTACAGAGCAACAGGAATCCGGTTATTTCAAAAAAAGCATTACTCTTTTATAGTAGTTGTGCCTTCTGAAGCAGCCATTTTTTGCATTCGAGCACCTTTTCATTTTGAATCTTTTTCCGTAAAAAATCATATCCGTAACTTAATTTTGAGGATCTGATCTTCAGCAGTTCTGAGGCAAATTTTACAAAATTCCTTTCGCGCAATATAAGCACATCCGAAAGATCCTTTGAATTTGACAGGAACCTCTTTATTGTTTCAAGCATTGAATACGCCTGCTCTATATATTCGAGCTCGTAGTAGATCTTGAACATCAGGTTCCTTACATCCAGCTTGAACATAAAATAGTCACATTTCACGCTGTTAATGCAATCTAATGCTTTTTCAAACTGCCCTCTTTCAAAATTTATAAACGCCGCTGAATAATATCTCATGTTCACAATATGTTCATCATGAAGCTCATAGATGTATTTGAGCACATAATCTTCAAGCCAGTCAATTTCATCATTATCAATTGCACACAGTACAGTGCTTCTGAAATTGTTTATCTGAATCTTGTCACTTTCACTGTACTTGTAAATGCCAAGCTCATGTATTGTCCTGATGATCTCAAATTCTTCCCGCAAAAATGATTCACTAAATTTGTCCTCTTGCTTTCTGATGCAGTATCCTAAAAGAGTCTGATATAAAATATATTTTTCAACATGACCGAATAACGCCAGATTGCCCGCTATGAGTTCTTTCAATTCATAGTAGAACCTGATTTGATCAGGATGGCGATGAATTTTATGAATACCGTAGCTTACAGCAGCGTAAGGATAAATTTTGTCATTATTGCTTCTCATTTCATCAAGAAGCCTTTCGCAGTCAAGGTGACCTATCAGATTGTCAACAAGATTGTATCTCACTTTAATATTGTATCTCTCGCTTGAATGATTTGTGTCAATGTTTCTGAATCCTTTTATCAATGTAGCTGCTGCTGCAAGTTCCCCTAATAAAAGTATGTGCTCATAAGCTCCCGCAATGTCTGTTATGTCAATGCAGTACTCAAGATAACTGCGTTTGAGAAAATACCGGTCAAGAAAATAGTCTTCGCTTCCCATCACGTTCCCGGTATCTGTCAATTCCGAATTCTTGTATTCCTTTTCAAATTCGGTGTAAAGCTTGCGCACTCTGAGCTGATTCAGCAAATAGCAGTACCTTCTGCTTTCGTCATTTTCAATTTCAATTTGTATCAGAAATTCTTTTCCAAGCTTGAACAATTCCGAAGATAACTTATGAATGATATTTTCGGATGATCTCAGTGCTGAATCCTTTCCGGGATGTAATTTCAAAAATATGTTCCGGGCCGTGAATTCTGCCTGATCAAAATCGGGGAAATACTGCTTAATGCATTTGAAAAAATCCGACAGATTCCTGCCGTGTCCGAAATAGGGTGAATCGACAAATTTTTCAAATTCACTCATCTCAGAAGCGGAGAATGTCTTCAGCAGTTTTATGAGTTTTGAATCTTTCAATAATCTCAATTATCTGTTTTCGTCAGAATGCATAACCTAAAATAGCAATTAGAGCATGTTTTTCAAAACTTTTCTCTGATAATTCCCATCATTGTTGTCAGAATCGAAAAAAAATTTCTTTGGCATTAAAAACATATTGAAATAGATTTGATCCAACTTTAACCAAGGGGGGTAAAATGTACAGACTGATTTCAGTTTCAATTCTCGTCTTAATCATTTCGGCAGGTTTTCGAACCGGCCTGCCAAATGAAAGCAACAGAAGTACAATCATCAAGGATGAATACGAGAAGCTGATATCCTCATTCAGCACAGTATCCGGATTCTTTGATCATCAGGCAGATCTTACTGATTTCAGAACGAAGACAAATGCAGTTCGTGAAGCTATGAATCCCGGAAGCAGTTTGCCTGATATAACAATGGAAAAGGCAACAAGCTTCAGTGAATTGCCGGGAAAGGCATTGGAGAATTACTTAAGGGTTGTTTATGATGAGAATCTCTCATCAAACAGGGAAAGCCGCATTGAAAATATCTTATCCGAGCTTTCAAACGGCAGAAAGTTTCTGTGCCTCATGAGGTGGAAGTATTTAGTTGACAATGTTCCGGTAGAATTCAGATCAGTATCTGTTTTTGACAAAGACTGGAATCTGATTTATGACACTGAACTTGCAAATGCTGTCATAAGCTCCGAAGTCATTGAGGATCACGAAAGTGACAATTCAGGCGGCAACGGAGTGACTGCCATTGTAAATGAGAATAATCAGACCAGAACCCGGACCCTTGAACTTTCAGGAGCATTCGGAGCGGTTCGCCTGAGCTACTCTACAACAATAAAGGCAATTGTTTCACCGTACATCACGTCTTCCACAAATGACGCAGAATACAATTTTTTCACGCAATCAATATCATGTACCAAAACCACTATCTCCGGAATTCCGCCGGCTGCAGAACCTTTTGTTTACTTTGGTACCGGGGGAAGCTATGCAATTCTGTATTCTAATTCGACTCCTGCTACAAGTCCCATTACCATTAACGGCGGAACTGACAGATTTAACACTGGCCTTTACAATATTTCAGGAGCTAACGGACAAAACTGGTCATTTTCTTATGATTTCTCCGTTGATTTTCCCGGAGGAGGAATCGGCATTACGCCTGTTTCAAATATCAGTGCTCTGTCTTTGGGTGCAGTATCTAACTCTGCAATCAATTTCAGGAATTACCTTTACAACAATAATGTGGCAACGGGAGATGTCAGAGCAATCTTCTTTAACGGCGGAAGTTTTAATGCTGATAATTTCAAGATCCTTACAGGAACAGGTGCCGGGGAAACCGGTTCGATCAATCTGATTTCAAGATTTCGTGCAGGATACATGGCTCCAAGCATATCAGGACCGGTCGCACCAAATTTCTGGCCTGAGACAACTTCACAATTCAATCTCACTGTTACCTATTTACGGGGAGATCATGTTCTTCAGCCGGCATTTCAGCTCACATCAACACGGTATAACATTCCCATAGGACAAATTGATACATTAAAAGCAAAAATGATCAATAACAGTCATGCTGTTAAATTGAAAGGAGGCAGTATCTCTCTGGATATATCTTCCTTAAACAATAAACTCACATTGCTGTCTTCAGGTACAATTGCAATCGATTCTGTTGATACTTCAGCATCAAAAGTGCTTAAATTTGTTGTGAGAGGAAATGAAAACGGCATAGTAACTCCTCAGGTCAATATCTCTTCACTGGGATGGAGTGTTCCCGTCCCGCCTGATGTATTGATCAACAGCATAGCAAGCATAGACTCAATCATTGATGTTTCGCCGCTGATAAAAACTCTGACCCTCAGAGTTCCGTTACAGGGATTCTATAATTCTTCCGCCAATTTGATGATTCGGGATACAATGAGAGTTTATTTGCGAAGCGCAAACTCACCCTATGCGGTGATTGACTCTTCTAAAGCCTTTCTGAACACGAACGGAGAAGCAACATTCTCTTTCAGCAAGGCGGTTAACTTTGTTCCATATTACATTCAGTTAAAGCACAGGAATTCAATAGAAACCTGGAGCATGTCAACAGTGTTTTTTGTAAACTCTGATTTGAATTATGATTTCTCTGCCTCAAGCTCTCAGGCATACGGAAACAATCTGATTCAGGTTGATGACTCACCTGTAACTTTTGCGGTTTACGGAGGTGATGTAAACCAAGACGGAGTCATAGACGGTTCTGACGGTGCAATCATTGATAATGATGCTCTGATCTTTGCGACAGGTTATGTACCATCGGATATTGACGGCAATTACATTGTGGACGGGGCAGATGCTGTGATCTGGGATAACAATGCTCTCTATAGTATAGCAATAGCAATGCCCTGACAGAAATGTTTTCGCATCATTCCCCCCGTTCTTCAAATTGCATCCTGAAGAACATAGCCAGGGGCTGCATCTGAAAAGGTGCAGCCCTTTTAAAAAATTGTATTCAAACACTGTTGTTTGGTTCTTAAGAATGCCGCACAATTACAATCTGAAGAATATTGCAAATGCCGCTGCAAACTTAATGCCCATCGGCAAAGCGGGCTCGAGATGCTGTCATTTTGAAGAGCTAAGCGGATCAGGTGCAGAGCTGACCGGTGACACTCACCACCGGAATTGCCAGAACCTGATTCTCCGCCAATCAATAATATTGCCCGGTGGTCAGGGCCTGACTGCACTTACAAAGTTCGCCGCATTGTTATCTGCTATCGCAAAGTCTGTTCCGTCAACAAAATCATCACCTGTGAGATCAGTTACCGTATAGCCACTGACAAAGTTCTGCGCGTCGTTGTCTATTGTGCTCACATCCGTTGCATCTACGGTTCCGTCCTGATTTATGTCGCCTCCGAAGATGGCAAAGCGAACGGGTGATGCATCTATCTGTATCAGATTACTGCCGAATGCCTGTGATGAGGATGCTGACATGTCGTAGCTTGCGGGTGTTGTGCGTGATAATGAGATCGTGCCTGCACTCCATGTTTCAATACTGCTTCTGTGCTTCAGGGCAATGTAGTAGCTCCCGTTTGCTGCATTGCCAAACGTAAGCTGAACTGTTCCGTTTGCTGAGACAACTGCTTTTGATTGATCTGCCACTGCAAAAGGAGATGCTGAATTTCTCAGTTCAACCTGTACTGTATCGCTCACTTGTGAGTTGCTTCCTGCATTGTAAAATCCTTCAATGAACATAGTAAGATTGAGAATCATGTTAGGACTTTCTGCAACTGCAACAGGGCTTTTGTTATTGTGAATGTCCTGTGCAACGATGAAGTAATAATACACACCGCTCAATGGTGCAGTATCTAGGTAAGTCGAATCAGTTGTTGTGGCAAACACAGGTTCTGTGTCAGGATCGATCGTCAGTGATGTACTGCGGTAGAGAACATAGTTGAGAAGATCGGGAGATGCGCTTCTTTTCCAGTTCAGCAGAACATTATTCACAACCGGCGCGGCGGTAAACGGCGACACCATAAGCGGAGCGATGTTGTCTATGCTTCTGCCGGAGAGAATGGCTGATTCCCAGTATACACCGGCATTTGAAGTCCTTGCCCTGATCTTATAGAACAAGTTTCCCGTATTTCCGGAGCCGGAGTCATACGGCGTTGATGCAGTGTATGTATAGAAGGAGTGATTTGAAGAAGTCATTGAATAGATTTCCTCCCAGGAAAAGTTGCCGCCGACAGGCGGGTAGCTTCTGTACACGGCATAGTTTAATATAGAATTGCTACCTGCTACATCAAAAGAACTTCTTGCCCACTTGAGATTAACCTTTCCTCCCTGATCATTCGGCACATCCTTAACAAAGATGAGTATCGGCTTAGCACTGATTGCAGAACCAAGAAATATGTATGACCTGCCGGTGGCTGAAGAATATGCGTCTGCCCCGACAACAATATCGGAATACCCGTCACCGTTTACATCGCCTGCTGAAGAAACGCTAGTACCAAAAATACTATATGCTTCTTCTCCGGTCATTGTAAGATCTGCAACATTGTTTACTTCCGGGCCGCCGAAATAAACGTATGCTCTGCCAGTAAATGAGGAGTAACTGGATGCCCCGACAATAACATCCGAATATCCGTCGCCGTTTACATCTCCGGCTAAAGAAACGCTTGTACCGAAATGATTGCCATCTACTTCTCCGGTCATTGTAACATCAGCAACATTGTTCATTGAAGAGCCGCCGAAATATATATATGCCCTTCCGGTATCAAAAGAATAATAGCTTGCCCCGACAATAACATCCGAATATCCGTCGCCGTTGACATCTCCGGCTGAAGAAACGCTTATACCGAATTGGTTGCCATCTACTTCTCCGGTCATTGTAACATCGGCAACATTGTTCATTGAAGAGCCGCCGAAATATATGTATGCCCTGCCGGTGCCTGAAGAATAACTACGTGCCCCGATAATAACATCCGAATACCCGTCGCCGTTTACATCACCGGCTGAAGAGACATCCACACCGAAAAGAGTATTTACTGCTTCACCAGTCAATGTAACATCAACAAGATTGTTCATTGCATCGCCGCCGAAGTAAACGTATGCTCTGCCGGTATTTGAGGAGTAACCATATGCCCCGACAATAACATCCGAATACCCGTCGCCGTTTACATCACCGGCTGAAGAAATGCTAGAACCGAAAGAAGTATTTGCTATTTCTCCGGTCATTGTAACATCGGCAACATTGTTCATTGAAGAGCCGCCGAAATAAACGTATGCTCTGCCGGTATTTGAGGAGTAACTAGGTGCCCCGACAATCACATCCGAATAGCCGTCGCCGTTTACATCACCGGCTGAAGAAACGCTAATACCGAAAGAAGTATTTGCTGTTTCTCCGGTCATTGTAACATCGGCAACATTGTTCATTGAAGAGCCGCCGAAATATATGTATGCCCTGCCGGTGCCTGAAGAATATTGGTCTGCCCCGACAATGATATCCGAATACCCGTCACCGTTTACATCACCGGCTGAAGAAACGCTAATACCGAAAAAAGTATTTGCTGTTTCTCCCGTCATTGTAATATCGGACATGATTTCTCCTTTCATAAAATAGTCATACAAGTAAACTCTCCCTGTATTTAAAGAAAATCCGTGTGCTCCGGCTATTACATCTGAATATCCGTCTCCGTTTACATCTCCTGCCGAAGAAACCGAATTTCCCAGATATTCATAATCAGATTCACCTTCCATGGTAATGTCAGCAACATTGTTCATTAGAAAGCCCCCAAAATAAACATACAATTTACCTCTGAGACCAATCCCCGAGTGGCCGGCACCTACAACAACATCACTAAATCCGTCGCCGTTTATATCGCCCGCTGATGAAACCGACCTTCCAAAATTCGAACTCCATTCAAAGCCCCCCAATACTAAATCATAATTGTTATTCATGGATGCTCCTCCGAAGAATATGAATGCACCGCCAAAGCCATTATATGTTGAAGTTCCGACAATTACATCACCGAAGCCGTCTCCGTTTACATCTCCTGCTGAAGATACCGATTCACCAAAGTTTGTGTATAATTCATAAGAAAGGGTTAAGTCAGGGACTGTATCCAGGGCCGTACTTCCATAGTATATATATGCTTTAGAAATGCTATACGCTCCCACGATAATATCACTGAAACCATCACCGTTTACATCACCTGCGTCCGAAACTGAATATCCGAAAAAGTTCAGGGTACCCTCTCCGGTTACAACAAAGTCAGCAACGGTATCAACAGTCAAGCCTCCAAGGAACAAATATACCCTGCCTGTATATCCGTATGCATCATAATTTTGTGCGCCCACAATCACATCACCGTAGCCGTCACCGTTAAAATCCCCTGCTTTAGATACGGAGTACCCAAAGAAATCTCCTCCACTCTGTCCGTTAAATATTACATCAGCCGTATTGTTCATATTCGCGCTCCCAAAGTAGATATAAGCCCTTCCGGTCCCGGAACTGAAACCATAGGCTCCAACAATTACATCATCATAACCGTCACCGTTCATATCACCTGCGCCGGAAACCGATATACCGAACTGGTCATCGTTGTTTTCACCTGTTATGATCACATCCGGAACTGTATTCATATTCAAACCTCCGTAGTAAATATAAGCTCTGCCATTCAGATCCGGGAACGGAAAATAATATGCTCCTACAATAATGTCATCATATCCGTCTCCGTTTACATCTCCGGCATCACTGATGGAATATCCAAAATGAGAATAAGATGTTCCGGGACCGGAGAATATCTTTTTCTGCAACGCATCTGTTTCAGGCTCTTCCCGGCTTCTTCTAATCTCATTATCATTTATGATCTTGTTGCCGTTTTCATCACGAAGGTCATTGAGCCAGTCCTTTGTAACACCCGCAGGAAGTGAATCGCCATTTGCCAATTCCGTATGGCTGTATTGATCTCCTGAAATTGAAGCAACACTGTTCTGATTTGAACCTGCATTGACAGATTGGGAAATAATTCCCGACAACATAATCAGTGCAAGCACATGCAAGAAATAATTCAGTTTGTTCATTTTTAATATTTTGATGGTTTGGAAATTATTCTTTGACCTCTGCCTCGTAACGCACCTCTCATAGCTCCGTTGCAGGCAGTACCGATGCGGCTGTCGGATGAATTCTTTTTCTCCCAAGCTCCGGCCTGAGAGAGGATGAAACAATTCAGCCCACGACTTAAGCTTGGGCTGCCTGTCAAGGTCTTACTACGCTTACAAAATTCGCCGCATTGTTGTCCGCGATCAGGAAGTCCGTTCCGTCAACGAAGTTGTCGCCTGTGAGATCAGTCAAAATGTAACCGCCGGCAAAGAACAAGAGAAGCAGCGGACACAAAAGTAAAGTAGCAATCCGGACTGTCAGATCATTTGCACGATGCAATTCACGTGCAGTACAACATGCCTTTAATCTGCAGTAAGGCATGCTTAAATATCCTGTTTTACCGGATTCGGATGATGTCCTCATGGAGTTCTTGATAATATTTGATCAATATCCTCTGCCGCCTGCCGCAGAACAGCTGAGCCGTTCTGCGGGGGACAGATCCCTGAGTGATGTTCGGGGAAAAAGGAAATATGCTTGCGGACTTGCCGGTCTGATCATCACTCAGGTATTTTAGAAACTTGCAGCGAAGATCAGCAGAACGGATTTGAAGAGCAAAGAAAGTTTTTTGCGGGAGTTAACAGAAAGATATATGCACTGATGCTGATTCAGATTACAAAAAGTATTATTTTAGACCAAAAGGAAGCATTTCCCGTGAAACTGGGTTAGCAGAAATATGTCAAAAACAAATCTGACAGAATCGCTGAAACTTATAGATCCTGACGAGTGGAAAGATCTTGAGAGGTTTGCAGACTCTCCTTATTTCAATCGGGGAAGGAACTATAAAAGACTACTGAAGACACTCAGACAATTTCACCCGAATTTTGACCAGCCGGATGCTACGAGCGAGAGGATATATCGGGCTTTGTATCCCGGCAAGCCATTCAATGAGAATGTCCTGAAAGTATTGTTCTCAGGGTTGAATAAGATCGTTGAAGAGTATATAACCTATGTTTCGTTTAAAGCTGACAAGAAAACACATGAAATGTTTTTCATTGACAGTCTTATCACCCGCAATTCAAAGAGACCAGTCGATAGAATCCTTAAAGATATCCTGAGCAGTTTTGAAAATAAGCCTTTGTCGGCCAGTGAATTCCAGGACAGGATAAGATATCTCAGGTTGTTAAAGAAGTATTATGAAATGAATTCGCAAACCCATAAACAGTTGCATCGATGCGAATTAGAAATCGAAATTCTGAAATTTCATTCTTTTCTGTTTGAAGTATTGATTGCCAAAGCGGATCTGATAGAAAACCATCTCTATGATAGCTTTGGTGAACTGCTGGAATACTTGAAGGATATTTATGACTCAATTGATATTGAAAGAACTCTTGATCTGATAAAGAAACATGATATTAGATTCTATAATAAACTTAATGTCCTGACAGAGATTCTTTTTCTGGCAAAGAAGTCAGATGAAGATTCCTATATACGCCTGAAAAAACTGGTAGAAGAAAAAGAAAGTTATTTTGATAAAGAACTGAACTTAAGATTTATCCTGTACATCTATGTTTTGAACATCAGCCTTTACAACAAGTCCCTTAAACCGGGCCTCATTGTTGACAACATTAAGATCATTGAGGACCTGATACGGAATGACTATATGAAAGTGTGCTTTCGTGAAGATCATTTGCGTCCCCGTATGTTCATGAATGGAATTGTTGGCTGTTATATGCTTGGTGATCCACTCAGGGCAAGATCATTTTTCGAGAAACATATTGGAAAAACATCCCCGCAATTCAGAAACACTCTTTCTTCATACACAAATGCACTGGAGGACTTTTACACTGGCAGATATGACAGAGCTCTTGAAGGTTTTGCAGAGATTAATACAGATGAATTGAGCATTAAGTTAGATATTAAGAAATACATTGCTAAGATCTATTATGAGACAAACTCCTTCAATTCCCTCTACTCATTACTTGATTCCTATTCTCATTTTGTAAATTCATTGGGAACTGAGAGTAATTTGCTGTACAAGCGGAATCATATGTTTATCCGGTCTATTCTGCTCCTGGCAAAAGTCAAAGAAGCCGGAAACAACCAAAAGAGCAAGCTTGACAACCTTAAACATGAGTTGACTAAAGATAACTTCAATAATGACCGCTGGGTTCAGCAAAAGTTTCTGGAACTGGAGAACGATAATGTGACACAGCCAGGGAGATAAGTTATAACTCAACATTACTTGCTTCATTAGCAATGATTTGAGCTCTGCAATGGTAAAGAGCCGGAAGTTCTATGGTCCTGCAATCCACTTTACCGTCATTCAGTCAACCCTATTCTCCCAAGCCGGGACTTGGGAGAGAGGGGGAAAGAAGATATGAGTTGGCTTATCTTGTCCGGGTTGCATACGCAGCAGCAGAGCCGTGCACTCACGCATAGCCACTGCCGCTGTATTGCTTCTTACAATTCTTTAATCCTGCGAATCCCCTTTGCCGTGATTCATTCAATCGTACTCTCCCAGGCCGGGGATTGGGAGAGAGAAGGAATTCTCAGTTCGTCACTTTCAAATCATAATTCTCAACTCTCATCAAGGTCTTATCACAGATACAAAATTCGCCGCATTATTATCAGCTATCGCAAAGTCAGTTCCGTCAACAAAGTCATCGCCCGTGAGATCCGTCACTACATATCCGCTCACAAAATTCTGTGCATCGTTGTCTATTGTGCTCACATCCGTTGCATCTACAGTCCCGTCCTGATTTATGTCGCCGCCGAAGATGGCAAAGCGAACAGGTGATGCATCAATCTGTATCAGATTACTGCCGAATGCCTGTGATGAGGATGCTGACATGTCGTAGCTTGCGGGTGTTGTGCGTGACAATGCTATCGTGCCTGAGCTCCATGTTTCGATACTGCTTCTGTGCTTCAGGGCAATGTAGTAGTTGCCGTCTGATGCATTTCCAAACTTAAGCTGAACATTCCCGTTTGACGACACAACTGCTTGTGATTGATCTGCCACTGCAAAAGGAGATGCTGAATCTCTCAGTTCAACCTGTACTGTATCACTCACCTGTGAGTTGCTTCCTGAATTGTAGAATCCTTCTATGAACATGGTAAGATTGAGAATCATGTTAGGGCTCTCTGCAACTGCAACAGGGCTTTTATTATTGTGAATGTCCTGTGCAACGATGAAGTAATAATACACACCGCTCAATGGAGCAGTGTCGAGGTAAGTCGAGTCTGTTGTTGTGGCAAATACCGGTTCTGTGTCGGGGTCGATCGTTGGTGATGTGCTTCGATACAGGACATAGTTGAGAAGATCGGGAGAGGTGCTTCTGTTCCAGTTCAGGGCCACATTGCTTAAAGACGGGGCGGCTGTAAACGGCGACACCATAAGCGGAGCGATGTTGTCTATGCTTCGGCCGGAGAGAATAGCTGACCTCCAGAATTGCGACGGAACTGATGTCCTTGCCGTAATACGGAAGAAGAAAGAGCCGTTTGAATTCGAGCTCGAGTCGTAGGGTGTTGCTGCCAGATATGAGTAGAAGGGATTCTTGTTAGAAGGTATTTGTGCAACATTCACCCAGGCAAAATTTCCGCCTATCGGGGGAGCGCTTCTCTCTACAATATAATGCGTAATGATGTCGGACCCGATCACATCATAACTGCTTCTTGCCCACTTCAGGTCAACAAAACCTCCCTGATCATTCGGCACATCTCTTACATAGTTCAGAATCGGCTTTGTGCTTATGGCGGATCCCAAATACAAATATGCCCTGCCTGTATTTGAATATCCTCCAGCACCGACAATCACATCAGAATATCCATCGCCGTTTGCATCTCCGGCAGATGAGACAGAAGCTCCGAAGT
Organism: uncultured Ignavibacteriaceae bacterium; assembly: GCA_964615795.1. Taxonomy (GTDB): domain Bacteria; phylum Bacteroidota; class Ignavibacteria; order Tepidaquicellales; family Tepidaquicellaceae; genus JADJAH01. The sequence continues at coordinate 13,390 of CAZTQR010000032.1, read as the reverse complement.
CGTTGCCGATTGCTTCGCCGGTCATTGTCATGTCTGCTGTATTATCCATTGAATCTCCGCCGAAATGGATGTAAGCTCTCCCTGTGCCGGCAGAATAGCCGTTTGCTCCAATTATTACGTCACTGAACCCATCGGCATTTACATCACCTGCCGATGAGACGGATATTCCCAGTTGATTTTGATCCTGATCACCGGTAATTGTTACATCTGCAATATTGTTCATCGAACTTCCTCCAAGGAATATATAAACTCTTCCGGCATTTGGACTGCCCGCGTTGTTGAGATATGCACCCACGATCACATCATTGAATCCGTCGCCGTTTACATCTCCGGCTGATGAGACAGAATTTCCCAAATTATCTCCAGCCGCTTCTCCGGTTATTATAACGTCTGCAACACTATTCATAACAGCTCCACCAAAGAACACATATACTCTGCCGGTATTTGAAGAAAAGCCAAAAGCTCCTGTAATCACATCTGAATAACCGTCACCGTTAACATCTCCGGCTGATGAGACAGATTTTCCAAAAAAATTGTTTGATGTTGCTCCGGTCAATATTACATCTGCCGAATTATTCATTGATGCTCCGCCCAAATACACATATGCTCTCCCGGTATTCAAAGCATATGCTAAGGCTCCAACTATTACATCCGAATAGCCGTCACCATTGACATCTCCGGCTGATGAGACAGAATATCCGAGGGAGATGGCTGTATCACCTGTCATTGTCACATCAGCAAGATTGTCCATTGATGCTCCGCCGAAGAATATATATGCTCTTCCGGTGAATCCGGAATATCCGGTGGCTCCAATTATCACATCCGAGTAACCGTCTCCGTTCACATCTCCTGCCGATGAGACAGCAAATCCAAAATAGTTGGCTGTTGACTCGCCGGTCATTGTTACATCAGCAATATTATCCATCAATGGTCCGCCGAAATGGATATAAGCTCTTCCTGTAGATACAGAATATCCGGCAGCTCCTACAATCACATCCGAATAGCCGTCACCGTTGACATCTCCTGCTGATGAGACGGAAACATTGAGGATGCCGTTTGAAGTATCCGGAGTGATTATGTAGTCTTCAGTTATTTCATTTCCCGGAAAATAATTATATAAATAGACTCTTCCTGCACCCGATCCTCCGGCGTCATTCTGAGGTGCAGAAGATATAAGATCACTGTATCCGTCACCGTTCATATCACCTGCGGTAGTTACAGAAGAACCAAATTGATCATTAGCTGCTTCACCTGTCGGTGAAACATCCGGAGTGTTGTTCATATTGCTGCCGCCGAAAAAAATGAATGCTCTTCCGGCATTTGAGCCTCCGGCGTCATTAAAAATAGCGCCGACAATCACATCACTGTATCCGTCACCATTCACATCACCGGCAGTGGAAACCGAGTTTCCAAACTGATCGGATGCAGCAACTCCTGTCAGAATTACGTCTGCAACATTGTTCATAGCGTTTCCCCCGAAATACACATAAGCTCTTCCTGCGCTGGATCCCCCTGCATCATTCAGATTTGCACCAACTATCACATCACTGAAACCGTCGCCGTTCACGTCTCCTGCTGTTGATACTGAAACTCCAAGCCCATCGCTTACAGCCTCTCCGGTCAGCAGAATATCTGCAATATCGTTCATTGTGCTTCCGCCAAAATAAACATATGCTCTTCCTGCATTTGAGCCTCCGGCGTCGTTTCCGGTTGCTCCGGCTATCACATCACTGTATCCGTCGCCGTTCACATCACCGGC
>CAZTQR010000032.1:0-11531 GCA_964615795.1 uncultured Ignavibacteriaceae bacterium | reverse complement strand
ATCACATCACTGTATCCGTCGCCGTTCACATCACCGGCAGTTGACACCGAAGTTCCAAAGTTATCACTTGCTGCGGCTCCTGTAAGAATAACGTCGGCAACATTGTTCATAGAGCTTCCTCCAAAGAATATGTAAGCTCTTCCTGCATTTGACGCTCCTCCATCATTGAGATTTGCTCCGACTATCACATCACTGTACCCGTCTCCGTTCACGTCGCCTGCTGATGAAACTGAATATCCAAACTGATCGCCTGTTGTAAGGCCGGTAAGAATAACATCAACACCGGAATTGATAATTGCGCCACCGTAATAGATGTAAGCTCTTCCGGCATTTGACGCTCCTGCATCATTGAGAGGTGCTCCGATTATCAGATCACTGTATCCGTCTCCGTTCACATCACCGGCAGACGATACTGAAAATCCGAAATTATCATTTGCCGCAAAGCCGGTAAGGAATCTTTCCTGCATTGCATCGCCCTCTTCTTCGGGCTGCATAAACTTCTGTCCGTTTTCATCTGTAAGTGAATTGAGCCATGCCTGGTTGAAACCTGCAGGCAGTGAATCTGATTTTGCATTTGCCGTGCCTGCTATGATGATCATGAACAGGATCATCAGTGTAACATTGTTGAGTAGTTCTTTCATTTTAGTATTTTTTGATTTTGAATTATGCTGTTCAGAGACTTGGTTTGTATTTGTCACCACCATTGATTGCGGCCTTTCTGAATGACCATCCTGCATCAACTTATTTGTCCCGCTCTCTGTTCTTCCAGTCACCGCAATTCTTTTCCCGGTCATCCTATTCTCCTTATAAGCCTTGCAATGAGCAGTTTCAATTCCGCCTGTTTCTTCACGGTTGATTTTTGATTTCGTTTCTTCTTCGTCTGCTTTCCGGGAAATCCGGCTTGTATGGCCGGTTTTAGACTTTGCATTTTCAGTAGTTTCGTTGCCGCGTTCAAGTATTCTCTAAAGGTTTTACTGTTGTTTGTCAGCCAGCTTATATACTTTTTCGCCCGCTGAATTTTGGATAAATTGTAGTTTAGCCAATTTCCATCACTGCAACATTGTCCGGCTAAACAGTGATGCAAATTATCTGTGAGGGCTAGTAACTCCAAAGAAATTTTTTTTGATTTTACATAGGGGGGCTCACAGGCCGGGATGCTGAATCTTCCTTCCGGCGAATTTCAAAACCAACTTCGTGTCAGATGAAAAGACTGCTGCTGATACAAATACTGAAGTCCTTCACCAGGGATGAGATCATTAAGTTTGATGAGTTTCTGAGATCTCCGCTGTATAACAAGAAGCCGAATGCGATAAGGTTCTTTCAGGTTCTGAAGACTCATGCACCCGATTACAGGGACGATAATGTCAGGAAAGAAAATATATGGAAGCAATTATATCCTGATAAGAGTTTTAACGGAGGTGTATTTAAGAATCTGGTCCTTGATCTTACGAAATTTTCTGAAAAGTTTATTGAATTGATGCAGTTTGAAAACACGTTTCCGGAAAATAAGTTCATGTATCTTGATGCACTTTCCAGGAGAAGCATTCACGGCAAGTTTACTCTTGAGTACAGATCCTTGATGAAGACATTTGAGAGAAGCGGTTTCTATCAGAATTTCTATTTCGATATTCTAAGACTGGAAATAAAGAAACTGAACTATTACAGTCTTCACACAAATCTTGATTCGGAGCTCAGCGATGAGCTGGATACTATTTCCGATTATTACATTTCGGATGTGATGATCAAATTGTCCAACCTTTATGCTGAGATCAAAAGCCGTTCAATTGCTGTGAACAAGTCCGCCGGGAAAAGCTCATTCGATCTGATCTTTGGAAATGCTGAGCTGAACAAGATCCTGAAGCGGTCCAATGCTCTGACAGAAAGGGATCTCAGCATTCTTCAGGTATATTACTTAAAGTATCTGGCATTTGCCTTTCCTCAAAACACCGACAATTATTTCAATTTCAAGACTGCTTTGCTTAAGCATTCCGGACTCTTCTCACAGAAAGAGAGATCCCATTTGTATATTCAACTTGCGGATGCTCTGAATGTAAGACCAACGTTAAAGGATAGCAACAAACTGCTTGAGTTTCTTGAGCTTTACAAGCTGCGTATTGATGAAGGCGTGTTTCTGGAACCGGATGGAACCATGAATATCTATTCTTACACCAATATCATTAAAATGGCAACAAAATATTCTGATCACAAATTGATAAAATTTGTAAGAGAAAATTTTTATGATCTGCTTCTTCCTGAGTTTAAAGAGAATATGAAATATTATACTGATGCACACTACTATTATTCAACAGGAGATTTTGAGATTGCATTGCAAAGCTCTCTAAAGCTGAAGCTCGATCACTTTGCATTCAAATTTGATATAAAGGATTTGCTGACCATGATCTACTATGAACTCGGTGATTATGAGAGATTCATGTATCATTATGATTCTTACAAGCATTTTCTGAAGAAGAACAAGTCCGTAAGCGCAGAATACAGGAAATGGTATGATATGTTCAATGCCGGCGTTTTAAGACTGCTGAGAATAAAGCTGAATTTTGACGACTATGAACTGGCTGATCTTGAGAAGGATGTGCTTAACGGAAAGACCGGATCAAAGGACTGGTTCACAGAAAGAATAAGCAGACTCAGAAAATTAAGCAGGAGTAAGGTCCGCAAAAAGTAAAAGGTTCATGCCCGCGATCAGCGTCGCGGGCTGTTCTGATTCATTCCGCTGTGAACATTCTGATCAGTAACTGTAAAATCTCAATGTCAGATGTACTCTTTAAGGCTTCACAACTGACACAAAGTCTGCGGCGTTATTGTCGGCAATTACAAAGTCGGTTCCGTCAACAAAGTCATCTCCTGTCAGATCAGTTGCAACATAACCGCTCGTAAAGTTGGCGGCATCGTTGTCTATCATGCTTATGTCCGTTGCATCAATTGTCCCGTCCTGATTCACATCACCGCTGTAGAAGGCAAAGACATTGTAAGGTGATGAATCAACCTGAATTTCATTGTTGCCGTATGCATAGATGGCATCAACTGAGAATGCGATCGAAGCTTCACGGTTAACAAATGTTACCGGTGACGCGCTCCACGTTTCCAAAGCATTTCTATGCTTTACGACGACAAAATATGGAATCCCGTTCTGAACATTCTTAAATATGAAGTTCTGGCCTGTTCCCGGTCCCAGAAGGATATTCAATGATGAATCAATTATAGCATAAGGAGCCGAAGAATTTCTGAGATAGACCCGTACAGAGTCCGGCATCTGGGTGTTGGAAACCGGATTGTACATTCCCTGAATTGCACCGTACAGAAGCAGATTCATGCGGTTGTCGGGTGGAGATGATAAGTAAATACAAGCCCTTCCCTGATTTGTTCCCCCTTTGTAACCACGGGACCCAACTATAAGGTCAGAGTGTCCGTCGCCGTTAATATCACAATCCCCGGAAACAGAAACTCCAAAATGATCATTTGCTCCTTCACCGTTCATTATCACATCCGCTCCAGAGTTCATATACATTCCTCCGAAATAGACATATGCCCTGCCTTTATATGAATTGAATCGCCTGGCACCGATCACCACATCATCTATGCCGTCTCCGTTCACGTCTCCCGCTCCGGAAACAGAAGTTCCGAATCCGCTTTCAGAAGTTTCGCCGGAGAGAATAAGGTCAGGAACATTATTCATTGCATTTCCTCCTTTATATATGAAAGCTTTGCCGGTATATGAATTTACTCTTGGCGCACCTACAACAACATCTCCAAATCCGTCATTGTCAATATCACCCGCTGACGAAACAGTTGCACCGAATGACGATCCTGTATCCTGACCCGAAAAGGTCACATCAGCAAAGTTGTCCATAGTATTCCCTCCGAAAAACAGATATGCTTTGCCTGTTACGGAATTATTAGCAAATGCTCCTACAATAACATCAGCGAATCCGTCCGCATTTACATCGCCGGCATCCGAGACTGAGTACCCGAAAAGATCGCCGACTTCTTCACCTTCCAGCGTAACATCAACTATAGAATCCATTGGTGCACCTCCGAAGTACACGTATGCATATCCCGCATTTGTTGATAAGTAATTGGGAGCGCCGGCTATCACATCATCATAACCATCGCCGTTAACGTCACCGGCCCCTGAAACTGACATATCCAGATTCCATGACGGATAAGTCAGGAAAACATCCGCAGCATTATTCATCGCTGCTCCGCCAAAGTATATTCTTGCCTGCACTGAATATTCCCATCCGTAGCCAAATCCCAGTATTACAATATCATCAAATCCGTCAGCATTGACATCACCGGCGCCGGATACAGACCAACCGTAATATTCAGCGAAGCCTTCCTCTCCGTCAAAAACAAGGTCTGCAATGTTATCAGCCATCAGTCCGCCAAAATACAGATATGCTCTTCCCGGATGGGCAAAGGCAGTTGCGTTATGATTCCATGCCCCCACTATCATATCATCATACCCGTCTCCGTTCACATCACCGGCGGAGGAAACTGAATGGCCGAAATTGTCATCAGGGCTCTCCCCATTGATACAGATATCTGAGATGTCTTCTCCTGTAAGAGTGTTTGTATAAACATAAGCTTTGCCTTTGTTTGAACTGTTGCCATAAGCGCCTACGACCATATCATCAAACCCGTCACCGTTAAAGTCTCCGCCCCCTGACAACGAATAGCCAAAATAGTTCAAAGCCGTATCACCGGTCATATACAGATCCACCGTATTGTTCATTGAAGATCCGCCGTAATAGACAAAGGATCTTCCCGATGACACACTGTAACCGTAAGCGCCTATTATCACATCAGAGAACCCGTCTCCGTTAATATCACCGGAACCGTGAACGGAGTAACCGAATGAGCTATTAGATTCGCCTGTCATTATTACATCAGAGATGCCGTTCATTGAAGACCCTCCGAAATAAATGTATGATCTTCCCGCAAATGAGTTATAGCCATAAGCCCCGACTATCACATCTGAATATCCGTCATCATTCACATCACCGGCACCCGCTACTGAAGCGCCAAAGAAATTGACTATTCCTTCGCCCGTCATTGTGATATCTGAAACATTGTCCATTGAACTGCCGCCTAAGTATATATAGCATTTTCCGATTGATGAATTATTTCCCATTGCTCCGATGATTGCATCAGCAAATCCGTCTGCATTGACATCCCCGGCTCCTGAAACAGAAATGCCGAATTCATCGCCGGTTAGCTCTCCGCTCATTACGAGATCGGCAGTGTTGTTCATTGCCGGTCCGCCATAAAAAATATATCCTTTGCCTGTGTAAGCATTTGCGGCATGAGCCCCGACAATCACGTCATCATAGCCGTCGCCGTTCAGATCACCGGCACCTGAAACTGACTTTCCGAATTCGTGACCTGCAGATTCACCTTCCAGAATTACATCGGCAACACTGTTCATAGGTGATCCACCATAGCAGATATATCCTCTGCCTGTAAATAAATTAACACCGTGAGCGCCTACGATCACGTCGTCAAATCCATCGCCGTTTACATCACCTGCAGAAGAAACTGATATGCCGGCATAGTTATTGGCCGGGGCAGTAAGTGTCACATCGGCTGAATTGTCAATCACCGTTCCTCCGAAATAAATATATACACGTCCACCATTCGTTCCCCCCGCATTATTGTTTGGCGCGCCGATCATTATGTCATCAAATCCGTCGCCGTTCACATCACCGGCATTGGCGACAGACCTTCCGTAATTGTCACCCGCCGAAACTCCGGCAAATATGTTCTGCTGAAGTGCATCTCCCTCCGGATCTTCCGGAATCCTTACCGGTATTCTGCCTGATTTGCCATTGAAAATTCTGTTCCCGTTTTCATCACGAAGATCTTTTAACAGGTCAGGAGTAATGCCCGCCGGCAAGGAATCTTGATTAAGGTTTGCACCAATGTCTGATACAGCACTATTTATTCGCCAGTCCTGCATGTAAGCATTTGCAGTCAATGTTGATGCAAAAAGCATGATACTTGTTATGAACCGGAGATAAGGTGCGGGTAATGACACTTTTTTCATTGTTGATCAGAGTATTTGTTTTTAGTTAAGTTGATTCAAGGTTTTATGACACTCACAAAATTTGCGGCGTTATTGTCGGCAATTACAAAGTCCGTTCCGTCAACAAAGTCATCTCCCGTAAGATCAGTTGCGACATAACCGCTTGCAAAGTTGGCGGCATCGTTGTCTATCATGCTTATGTCCGTTGCATCAATTGTCCCGTCCTGATTCACATCACCGCTGTAGAAGGCAAACACATTGTAGGGAGAAGTATCTACCTGAATTTCATTGTTGCCGTATGCATAGATGGCATCAACTGAAAAAGCAACTGATGCATCGCTGTTTACAAAAGACACAGGAGTTGCGCTCCATGTAGCAAGTGCATTTCTGTGTGTAACTTCTACGAAATAGGGAATACCGTTCTGAACATTTCCGAATAAAAACTGCTGACCAGTTCCGGGACCGAGAAGAATGTTTTTTGAAGAATCTACTCTTGCATATGGAGAAGTTGAATTACGCAGATAGACTTTTATTGTATCCGGAATTTCTGTATCCAATACCGGATCATACATTCCCTGTATCGCACCGAAGAGAAAGAGGTTCTTTCGGTTGTTGGGTGGTGAGGATAAAAAAACATATCCCCTACCTTTAGTATTCTCAAATCCGTAAGCTCCGACAACTACATCCGAATATCCGTCACCGTTTACATCGCCTGCTGTTGAGACTGAATTCCCGAATTCGGAATTGTTTGAATTATCACCTTCCATCTTGATATCTGCAATATTGTCCATTAACGAATTGCCAAAGAATATGTATCCACGCCCTTTGTTATTTGCGCCGTAATGGCGTGCTCCGACGATAACATCATCGTATCCGTCATTATTTACATCACCGGCTTCCGACACTGAATAACCGAAATCATCAGAAGTTGCTTCTCCTGTCATAGTAACATCAGCAGTATTATTCATTGCTGCTCCTCCTAAATAAATGGATGCTCTGCCGGTGCCGGCGGAGTACTGGAAATCGCCTATAATTACATCTGAAAATCCGTCATCATTTACATCACCTGCTGAAGATACAGATATTAGAGCAACTTCACCTATAACTCCTATTGTAATGGTTAAGTCAGAAGTATTGTTCATTGATGCTCCTCCGAAATATATGAATGCTCTGGCAATGTCTTGCTCATAACCGGCGGCTCCAATTATCACATCTGAATAACCGTCTCCGTTCACATCGCCGGCTGAAGAGACCGGTTTGCTGAAAAAATCAATTGACTCACCTGTCATTGTCACGTCTGAAACATTATTCATGCTGACACCTCCATAGAATATATAAGCTCTGCCAATTCCGAGACCGAAATCCACATCTCCAACTATCACATCTTCATATCCATCTCCATTTACATCGCCGGCTGAAGAGACTGACAAACCAAAAGCACCACCCGCAGCTTCACCGTTCAAGATTACATCTGCAACATTATTCATTGAAACACCTCCATAAAATATATATGCTTTGGACATATCAGGTTCACCGACAATGACATCGTCATATCCATCATCATTAACATCTCCTGCGGATGAGACAGAATACCCAAAACCATCATTTGGCGCAGTAAATGTTACATCAGGAATATTGTCCGGAATAATTCCTCCGAAAAAAATATAAGCGCGACCAAAAATACTATTCCGTCCAGGAGCTCCTATGATTATGTCATCATAGCCGTCATTATTTACATCTCCAGCGTTTGAAACTGATCGGCCGAAATAATTTAAAGCAGCTTCACCGGTCATTGTTACATCAGGAATATCTTCTCCTGTCATTTTATTTGTGTAAACATATGCCCTTCCAGTGTTTGAGTTGTAACCGTAAGCTCCCGCTATCATATCCGCAAATCCGTCACCATTGACATCTCCTCCTCCGGAGACAGAATATCCGAAATAATTTAGTGTTTCTTCTCCTGTCATAAAAATATCAACTGCATTATTCATGCTTGCTCCGCCGTAATACAAGTAAGCTCTTCCTTTAGAAGTACCGTAACCGTAAGCTCCGACATAGACATCCGCAAATCCATCACCGTTAATATCGCCGGCATCTGATACCGAATATCCAAATGAATTATTTGAAGATTCACCTGTCATTGTTACATCAGCCGCACCGTCCATAACTGAACCACCATAATAAATGTAAGCTCTTCCGGTTGCAGAACTGTAACCGTGAGCTCCGACTATCACATCCGGATATCCGTCATCGTTCACATCACCGGCATTAGAAACTGATGCTCCGAAAAAATCAGAAATCGCTCCGCCATACATTGAGACATCAGCTACATTATTCATCGAGACTCCTCCGAAATAAACATACGCTCTACCCATGCCGTTAAATCCGTATGCACCGCAAATCACATCATGATAACCGTCACCGTTTACATCGCCCGTTCCCGACACTGAATATCCGAAATTGTCATTTGAATTTTCTCCTGTCATAGTGACATCAGCAATATTGTCCATTGAGGAACCTCCGAAATAAATGTATGCCTTGCCTGTATACACACTTGCAGCATATGCACCGACTATCACATCTGAATATCCGTCACCATTCAGATCACCTGCCCCTGAGACTGAACTTCCGAATTCATTATTTGTAAATGCGCCGGTCATAATCACATCTGCTACATTGTTCATGGATGCTCCTCCGTAATAAACGTAAGCTCTTCCGGTGAAGGAATTGTATCCGTAGGCTCCGACAATCACATCATCATATCCGTCACTGTTTACATCACCTGCATTGGAGACTGACTTTCCGAAATAGTTATTCACTGCACCTCCGGTTAGAATTACGTCAGCCGTAGAATTAATGACTGTGCCTCCGTAATAAATATAAGCTCTCCCGGAATTTGTACCTGCTCCGCCATTACCATTCGGATCACCGATAATGACATCATCAAACCCGTCGCCGTTTACATCTCCGGCATTGGAAACGGATTTTCCGTAATTAACTCCTGCTGCATCTCCGTTAAATACATTCTGCTGCAATGCATCTCCTTCAGGATCTTCTTCATTGATGATCCTGTTTCCGTTTTCGTCAGTCAGACTGTTCAGCCAGTCCTGTGTGACTCCTTTTGGAAGTGAATCGGAGTTTGAGACCGGGGATTGTTGTGTGAATGCTGTGTGTTCAGCAGTACTGGTTTGAGACTTCTGCCAGTTAGCATTTGATACTGATGCAAAGGACAATGCAAAGAAGATCGTAATGCATTTTAAGAGGCCAGTTCTTTTCATTTCATTTGGTTTATGGTTGATGGTTCAGTGCTTGCTTTCGAGAAACAAATAAGATCAATATCTCCAATTCAAAATTAGAAAAACAGCCCTGCATACCGGCGATGCTATTAAGTGAATATGTTCGCGGACAATCCACGGGCTGTTTCTTAAGAGCAATTAGAAATTAAGAATTAGAAATTAGGAATTATGTTTCGCATCAATTCTCAATTCTCAATTTGTTAATTTGTTGGTCTCGCCCTCCAAAAATTGTTGTTTACGCTGAGAGCTTGTCAATATGGCGAGCTAAGACCAGCAACGGCTGAAATTGCGTGTTGCGAACTCTTGTACAGATTCATCTCATTTGAGGTATGCTTTCATCGTACACCCTCTCACCCCAACCCCGTCTCAGCCGGGCATGCATCTCCCAAAAGTGAGAAGGAGTCTGTATCAATTCTTTATCTGGAAATTGCCCTTTCCTAAAATTTTATTCGTACATTCGTGGCATAATGTCTTAGTAGTTTTGCACACATACAATCCGCCGGAGTCCCGAAGTGCGCGGAGACTCCAGCGTGGGCGAAAAAAATTTTCAACATTCAATTTTCAATTTTCACTTGCTCTTCACGGTCTTATCACAGAAACAAAAATTGCCGCATTGTTATCTGCAATCACAAAGTCTGTTCCGTCAACGAAGTCATCTCCTGTAAGATCCGTCACAACATATCCGCTCACAAAGTTAGCCGCATCGTTATCAATCATGCTTATGTCGGTCGCGTCTATTGTGCCGTCCTGGTTTACATCGCCGCTGTAGAAAGCAAACACATTATATGGAGACACATCCACCTGTATTTCATTATTGCCGAAAGCGTAAATTGCATCAACCGAAAAAGCTATTGATGCTGCATCACTGACAAATGTAACCGGATCGGCGCTCCAAGTTTCAAGGGCATTCCTGTGTTTTACCTCTACATAATAAGGGGTACCGTTCTGAGCATTGTTAAACAGAAACTCCTGACCTGTTCCCGGACCATACAATTCCTTTCTTGATGAATCAACTTTTGCAAACGGTGAAGTTGAATTCCTCAGATATACGGAAACAGTATCATAGATCATTGTATTTGAGACAGCATCATACAATCCCTGAATTGCACCGAAGAGGAAGAGATTCTTTACAGTTACCGGACTTTGCACAGTTGCAACAGGGCTGTAGTTATTGTGAATGTCCTGCGCAACTATAAAGTAATAATACAATCCGATTAGAGGTGTTGTATCCAGAAATGTGGAATCAGTTACAGTCGTCAACGGAGTTTCCGTATATGGATCAATGGAAGGAGACAGGCTTCTGAACAGAACATAATTCAGGAGATCGGACGCCGAGTTTCTATTCCATGTGAGTCTTACATTTGCTGATTCAGTGAAAGCATTGAACGGAGAAGCAACCGGCGGAGAAATATTGTCAAGACTTCTGCCGGATAGAATTGCTGAACGCCAGTATTGATTGATATCATTCGTCCGGGCTGTGATTCTGTAAAAAAATGTACTGCTGCCGTTAGTTGTAGAATCAGAAGGAGTAAGGTCTACAAAAGTATAGAAAGATTCATGAGAAGCAGGAATAGTTGCAACATTCTGCCATGAATAATTACCTCCTGAAGGAGGAAAACTTCTTTGAATGAGATAGTCTGACATTATGGAATTTCCATGAACATCATGTGCGCTTCTTGCCCATTTGAGATTTAACTGTCCTCCCTGATCATTGGGAACATCTTTTGCATGCAAGAGGATCGGCTTGACAGATATCGCAGACCCCTTGTAAATGCTCGCTTTGCCTGTGCCCGAATTGTAAAGGTTTGCACCGGCGATTATGTCCGAGAAACCGTCACCGTCCACATCGCCGGCAGAGGCTACTGAAAAACCAAAATAGGATGAAGCATCTCCGGTAGCAGTCACGTCTGGCTGATTATCCATTACGGTGCCTCCGAAATAAGCAAATAACCTGCCCGTAGTAGAACCATAACCGGGAGCTCCGACAACTATATCCTGATATCCATCTCCGTTCATGTCTCCGGCGGAAGAAACAGACGAGCCAAACAGACTACTGTATTCGCCAGACAAAATCAGATCAGGTGAATTGTTCATAATATTGCTCCCGTAAAAAACATAATCGCCACCTCTTAATGAGTTGAGTCCGTAAGAGCCAACGATTACATAAGAAAAACCATCTGCATTTACGAATG
>CAZTQR010000031.1:27112-36590 GCA_964615795.1 uncultured Ignavibacteriaceae bacterium | reverse complement strand
CTGCTGAGAGTTCCATTGCATGCCTGTGGGAATTGTTCTTGAAACTGAGGATAGTCTCAGGGTCCAACATGTTGAGTTCTGCGGCCATTGATTGCGGATAGAAGTCATCTGCGATTATGCCGAGATTGAATTTCCCTACATACTTCTCCATTTCAACGGAAGGACCAATTGCAACAGCCAGTCTCGCCTGAACAAACTCAAAGAACTTATTCGGCAGTGCATGCCTGTAATTGAAATTTACCGGAGGAAGTATGAAAATGCCTATGTCATAACCGTTTATTGTCTGGGGTATGGCCTCAGTTCTCACAGGCTCTGCAAATCTCACTTTTCTGTTTCCGGAGGCCAGTTTTGAAAGTTCGGAATGATAATCCTTATCCGTCGGAATCAGCATCATGTCAAGTGTGAACCTGTCGTCGGTGTAATTCATAAGCTCTATCATGAGTTCGAGTTTTCTCGCGCGAATAGAAGCGCCGTGGTGAATGAGCCTTATGTGGCTTGCTTCAACTGCTGAAGGGTTTAGTTCAGAATAAGGAGCGGCATTTGTAAGAAGAAGCGGCTTCACACCAAACGTTTTCTCAAACTCGTTGATTATTCCGTCCGACACGGCAAACACAGCATCAGCCCTGTTCATATATTTCTCACAGAGGTAATGCACATACCTGCCGTTGAATTTCATCCATGCTTCGTCATGCTCATACTGTCCGGGATAGTACTCGTGAGTGTCCAGTATTATCCGGCACTTGCCGCCTGAGATCTCCAGCGCAAGCGGAAGCGTGTCTATCTCGTTTGCAATTATCAGATCAAATCTCTCCGCACTCAGATTCCTCACAAGCAGTTTCCTCTCATCGCTCCAGTACCTCTTTTCAAAGTCACTTGATCTGGAGTTTATGTCCTTCTTCAGTTTTGCAAGTCTTCTACCGGTCCTGTTCATGTTCTTGATAATGAAGGAGAATGCCTTTCTTACCGGCACAGGATATTCATGGTGGAATGTAACTGTAAGTTCATTGCGGGGCCTGATAGGCAAGAAGCCAACTCCGCGGGCACCTGAAGGCGAAAGGCCGGATGCGAGAATGTCGTAATCATCCTTCAGTGAGTTGATCTGACGAATTACTCTCGGATCAGTGCTCAGATTACTGTATGAAAGTATCAGTATCTTCCTGCGATCCTTCATGCCCGCTTATTACTTGAAGATGTGAATGCAGTCATTTGCTGATAATTGATCCTTTACACATCTTTGTCCCGGAATGATGCTTCAGTTTGCGGCAGAGATCATCCTGCATGTCAACGGAATTCACTGACTTCAGCGGAAACGGAGCCTGCTTCCCGGTCCCGGCTCTTTCCTGCTCTGGTCTCATAATCGATTGAAAATTTTATCGTACATAGTTTGAATTCTGATGATTCTGAGCACTTATTGCGAAGCAAACTGCCCGGCTGTAAAAATTCATTTCATTTCCTGCACGGCAAAAAACAGTTCTGCACATTTAAAAATTAAATGCGTAAAATGATTTTTGTCCTTCACTAATCATGGGGATTGTAAAACCTGTGAATCGTCTTACAAAAAAGGAATACATGAGCAAACCCCGTTTGCATGAATGCAGACTGTGGTTCATTCACTTAAATCAATTTATGCATTCAGGATGTTCAATGAAATTCAAATGTTTGAGGGTCTCAGCGTAGAAAATATTGTGAAGACATTCGGGGAAACTTTGGGATGCGCAGAGCTTAAAAACTTAATTTGCGGAATTCTGCCGAATGACAGATCGGGCGGCAGATCTGTAATAAGCATTTTGCGTTCGGTATACTTGCAGAAGAATTAAGAAATATTTGTAATGGAACTCTTTGCACACCAAAAGTGCTTATTGAGTTTTGTATATTTGAACCGAATAATCAACTTTATCAAAAACATTATGCACAGGATAAATCGCCCGCCTGACACGGAGATTCCTTCCGTATATCTTGAATACACAAAACTTGCCGAAGGCAACGACCTTGCCGAAGCGCTTGTATCAAGCAGGAGCCTGACTGTCGGCTTGTTTGATTCCATACCCGCAGAGAAGGAAAGCTTCTGTTATGCAGAAGGGAAGTGGAGCCTTAAGACTGTTCTGTCACACATTATTGATTCGGAAAGAGTTTTCGCGTACAGGGCCATGAGATTCTCGCGCTTTGACAGTACGGAGCTGGCCGGCTTTGATGAGAACGAGTACGCAACGAACTGCAATGCTGATGCAAGAAAACTTTGGGACATTCGTGACGAATATTTATCCGTAAGAGAGGCGACGGTGCAGTTGTTCAAGGGAATGACGGCCGGAATGCCGGATTTTAAGGGTACAGCAAACGAACTGAAGTTAACACCCGCAGCGCTCGGATGGATAATTGCAGGCCACAATGTTCATCATTGCCATGTAATAAAGAGAAGGTATCTGTGAAAGACCCGGCAACATATTACTGCGCGCATTCCCGGTATGCTGAATGCAGTATGACTGTAACAGAAATGACAAATTCTAATCAAACAAAAATAACATGTCGGAAAAGATCGGAATAATCGGTTCGGGAGTAGTAGGACAGGCATTGGCCAACGGTTTCATCAAGTACGGTTACGAAGTGATGATCGGTACTAACAACAAGGATAAGGCAGAATCACTGAAAGAGAAGACCGGCGGCAAGGCACATGTTGGTAATTTCGAGGAGACAGCTAAATTCGGCGACATAATTGTGCTTGCGGCAAAGGGCGGTGCGGCGGAGGAAGCGCTGAAACTTGCAGGAGAGGCAAATCTGAAAGGAAAGACCGTAATTGACACAACCAATCCCATCTCAGACGAGCCGCCTGTCAACGCAGTCCTTAAATTCTTCACAACACTTGACGAGTCTTTGATGGAGAAACTGCAGAAACTGATGCCTGATGCAAACTTTGTAAAGGCATTCAGTTGTGTGGGAAACGCATTCATGGTAGATCCTGATTTTGGAGGAGTGAAGCCGACGATGTTCATAGCCGGCAACAGCGAAGAGGCAAAAGCAAAGGTCAGGGCGATCCTTGACAAGTTCGGCTGGGAGACTGAAGACATGGGCAAAGCCGAGGCCGCACGGGCCATTGAGCCGCTGTGCATGCTTTGGTGCATTCCGGGATTTCTCAACAACAACTGGATGCATGCTTTCAAGCTTTTGAGAAAATGAAGCTAAGCTGCCTTTCGGATCATTAACATGCAGTTCTTCCTCTTTTTCCTGATTGTCTTTGCAGTTTTCGCACTCGGTTACGGTTATGCCGGATGGAGGCTGATCTCTTCCTCCGGCCTTCAACAGCCGTGGAGTAAGATTGCTTGGATCATTGTCGCAGTTTGCTTTTTGCTTCCTGTTGTATCCGTGATTTTGGACAGAAGCGGTTATGATAAAATCAGCGGCAGGTTTGCATGGGCAACATACGTTAGTATGGGATTCTTTTCTTTCCTTTTCACGCTTGTGATCATTCGTGATGCCGGGCTTCTCATTACTTTCCTTGTGCATAAAGCGAGCACACTGTTCGCTTCCGGAGATCCTGCAACTTCAACCAATGAACCTGAAGATCCCGGCCGTCGGCTGATGATCATGCAAAGCATAAATGCGGCGGTTGTGGGCATATCCGCCGGACTCACTGCATACGGCATTTATGAGGCAAGGAGAAGGCCGGCCGTAAATGAAATTGACATTGAGATCAGAGACCTTCCTTCCGGGCTGGAAGGATTCAGAATTGTGCAGATAACGGATATACATGCAGGGCTCACTGTGAAGAGAGATTTTGTGGAGAAGATCGTAAACATTGTTAATGACCTCAAGCCTGATCTCATAGCATTCACGGGCGACATGGTTGACGGTTCGGTTACATCTCTAAGAAACGTTGTAGAGCCGTTCTCGAGGCTTACTGCTGAACATGGAGTTTACTTTGTTACCGGAAACCATGAATACTATTCCGGAGCTGAAGAGTGGGTTAAGGAAGCAGGTCGGCTGGGAATGAAAGTGCTTATGAATGAACACGAACTTGTATCTGCCGGGAACGGAAGATTGCTCATTGCGGGAGTAACGGATGTGAGCGGCGGAGGATTTTACGAAAGCCACAGGTCTGATCCTGTGAAGGCAGTTGCAGTAGCTCCGGCGGCGGATGCAAAGATCCTTCTGGCGCATCAGCCGAGAAGCCTCTATGATGCGCTTCCTCTGGGGTTTGACCTGATACTGACCGGGCACACACACGGAGGGCAGTTCTTTCCCTGGAACCTTGCCGCTTCTGCCGGTCAGCCGCATCTGTACGGACTTCATGATCATGGCGGAACAAGGATCTATGTCAGCAAAGGCACAGGTTACTGGGGGCCGCCGGTCAGGCTCGGTTCGAGGTCGGAGATAACGGTTGTCACTCTCAGGCGGTCTTCATCACTTGCATGAATTTAAAAGTGCACTGTCATCTGCTTCAACCGGCTTTTACTCCAAACTCCTTCATAAGTTCAATTCCGTACTCACGGATCGCATTCACAATCCGTACAGCTTTCCTGCCTCTTCGGGTAATTGAGTATTCCACCTTTGGAGGGACAACGGGGTAAACTTTTCTTTTTATGAATCCTTCCTCCTCAAGCTCTTTCAGCTGAGAAGTGAGCATCTTGTCGGAGATCCTTGGCATTGCCTTCTTCAGTTCGCCGTATCTCATCACTTTATCCTTAAGCCTCCAAAGTATTGGCATCTTCCAGGTGCCGCCGATCCGGTCCATGGCAAACTCGACCGGATTGTAGTAGAGTTTATTCCTGTAATAAAATTCGGGCATGATGAGTTTTGTTAGAGTTTAACAATTCTTACAAACAGGTTAGTACCATACAATTAAGTAACCATCTTGCCGTATCAGACTAAGCATGGTAATTTTGTAATCAACAAAGGAAATTTCAAAAATAAAATAGCGAATATGATCAGAGAGAAAAATTCATACGTTCACTTTCACGGGGCTCCTTCAAAGGGAAAGATCCTGATGATCGCAAGCAGTCCTTCCGTGTCCGGAAAGACGGGATGGCCGATCGGATTCTGGGCCGCTGAGCTTACTCATCCCCTCCATATTTTCATGCAGGCCGGATATGACGTTGAACTGGCATCAACAAACGGAGGAAGTCTGTTAATGGACTCCTATTCGAACCCTCTTGATGAGAGCGGCTATTCGGCACATGACGTGATCTCACTCGGATTCATGCAATTGGAATGGTTCAATTCAATGCTCGCGAATACAAAGAAACTCGGAGACCTGAAGCAAGATGACTATGATGCTGTTTTTCTTGTAGGCGGACAGGGGCCGATGTACACATTCAAAGGAAACAAGGAACTGGAGAAGCTGTTTGTCTCCTTCTACGAAGCCGGAAAACCCTCGGCTGCAGTTTGTCATTCCGTTACATTGCTTCTCGAAGCAAGAATGTCGGACGGAGAACTGCTTGTTAAGGGAAAGACATGGACCGGCTTTGCGGATGCAGAGGAAGACTTTGCCGACAGTGCCGCAGGCGTTGTGATTCAGCCGTACAGGATAGAGACGGAGGCACGGAAGATAGAAGGCACGAACTTCAGAGTATCAGCGCCGTTCTCTTCGTATGCCATACAGGACGGAAATCTGATAACGGGTCAGCAGCAGAATTCCGGTTCTGCCGCTGCAGAACTGGTGGTGGAACAGCTTCAGAACAATTAGTGAATATCGGCTGAA
Organism: uncultured Ignavibacteriaceae bacterium; assembly: GCA_964615795.1. Taxonomy (GTDB): domain Bacteria; phylum Bacteroidota; class Ignavibacteria; order Tepidaquicellales; family Tepidaquicellaceae; genus JADJAH01. Next base: position 30,898 of record CAZTQR010000031.1, on the reverse strand, counting down.
CAATCATGCCCGGCAGTTCATTACAGAGTACTGAATTGAAACGAATGATCATTCGAATTTCCGAAATAACAGGGGTGCGGTTTTTGTTAAGAAGGCAACATATGATCACTCAGGATAGGATCACCTTGTACAGTGCATACTTCTTGCTGAAGTTGTCGGTCAGCATTCTTATTGAATTAAGCCTTGCCTTGGATTCCTTCTGTATGCGCTTAAGGTTGCCCGCGCTTGAGCCGGTTTCGTGTTCGCGGGCAATCAAAGTGTCGTGCCATTTGCCGATCTCCTCCTGTAGAGAATCCATATACTCCGTGTTAAGGCAGATCGAATCCTTAAGCTTTTGATTAAGGAGCGGGTAAAGATAAAGAAGCCGCTTGATGATCTTCCTGTTTTCATGAAGTTCATCTTCATCAAGCATTATGAAACTGTCAGAGAGCCTGTTGAGCCATTTTGAATAGTATGCTGAAATACGGCCGTTGGTGATATTTTCAAACTTATCTGAAACAGAATCTCTCCAGTCAGCGAGGATCTTGATGTGAAGTTCTTTTCGCCTGCAGAACTCATCCGAAGCATGCCTGTGAAATTCTGCCTGCGCATGGTCTTGGCCTGCCACTCCGGCGTGTTGTAAGGAAATGAAAGCATCTCTCACAATTCCGGCCCTTCTGTACACGATCTTTGCATTGCTGAACTCTGCGGGTATGGCAGAATTCTTACAGCATTCTTTGATCAGCGAGTTAAGCGCCCGCACTTTTTTGAATTCAACTCTGAGCCTGTGTATTTCTTCATTATCACCCGTAAGACAGAAGTTCTCAAGAGCAGTTGCGATGGTTGAGCATTTTTTCAGAAAGAAGTTCTTTTGCTTGATGCTGCTTATCATGGCTCTGAATTCATAATTGTTCCCGCATTCACAAAAGAAGCTTGACAACCCTGATCGCACAGCCGGCAAAGAAGCCGATCACTGCGCCGTTGAGCCTTATGAACTGCAGGTCATTTCCCACTTTCTCTTCGATCTGCTGAACAAGCGCTTTGTCGTCCAGTTTCCAAAGGCTCTCGCGCACCATCTCACCAATTTTGTGATGATGTGAGTGGATCAGTTCAACTGCAGTGTCCATTACCCAGGTATTGAACCTCTGCATGGATTCCCTGCTGGAACGGAATTCCCTGGCGGCCGAATCTATGTTTCGTGCAACAAGTTTCATCAGGGCGGTGTCGTTGCTAAGGAGCTGTTCGTCAAGAGATGTCTTCGCTTTCGAAAGGAAATCCCTGATCATACTTCCGAGTTCAGCATTCTCGGATATCTTTTTCTTTAAGGTATCCGTCAGTTTCACGGAAGACGGATCACCGCTGATCAGTCCGTCAGCAAACTCGATCAGCTTCTCGTTGAACTTGCCTCTTGCAGAATGGTTGGGATCTCGCCTGAGCTCATCAATGAAATTATTGAGTCCTGCGAGAAGTTTCTCCACAATCATGTCGCGGTCAATGATATTCGCGCCCTCGGCGAGAGTTACAAAAACATCCTTCAGGAATCCGGTTGCTTTGTATTCATCTATCATGCTTTTGACTTTGTCATCAAGCATAACAGTAAATTCGGGATCGTTCAATGATTTTGAAAGCGAGCCGAGCATTCTCTCAACCAATTCATTGTGTGAGCCGCTCATGACTGCTCTTTTGAGCCAGTTGCCGAGTGGCTTTGCAAGGTCAAGTGTCGCCGTCTGATCCTTTATGAGTTTTTCGATGAAAGATGAAAGCTCCGCCGAATCAAGACCGTCTGAAAGCCGGGCGAGAACTTCCTTTCGGATGAAGTCTGTAACTTTTTCAATATTGCCGGGATCAGACAAATAATTGCTGAGCATGGATGATATATCAATCGAAGACAACTTCTCCTTAAGTACTTCCGGCGAAAGCCATCTGTTGGTTACAAGGTCTACAACGCCTTCGGATATCTTCGTCCTGTTTTTCACTATGATGTTCGTGTGGCGCCTGACATACGGGATCGGAATTTCCCTGAACAATGCGCTGACAGCAAACCAGTCTGCAAGGCCGCCCACAGTTCCCCCTTCGAATCCGGTGTTGATGATCTGCATGAGCGGTCCGTCTGCAATGCCTGTTCTTATGAGAGTCTCGGTGACGGCAAGCCCCGATACTGCTACAATGAGTGAAATCCTGCCGAGATGATTTTTGTGTTCAGATGCTACCTCAGAGGGAATCCATCCTTCCTGCTTTTGCACGTTCATTACCCACAGCCATCCGTTTAGTTCCTTCAGCACAATTACCTTGTCGCCTTTACTTACGTCAAGTTCCCGGGCTGTGTAATCCTGAGTGATCCTGCCTCTGCCGTCCTTCTCTTTCTCCAATATCTGCAATGGAACCCATCCTGACTTGCCTTTATGCTCGGCCCAAATCCATCCTTTCCATTTTTCTTCGGTTTCTTCCTTCCCGAGCAAAACGGTATCACCCGCAGAAAGTGTAATAGGGTCAGTGTATTTTGTTCTGTAGTTTTCCTTGATTTTGTATTCCATTACTATTGTCAGGAAGTTGATATTATTCTTACCGGCTCAAATTCTTTTATGTCAAGAAAATTGCTCCGTTCCATCTCAAAATGCAAATACATGGTCTTGAACATTTCTGAATAGACTTCTCCTCTTGCTGAGTAACCGATCCTGGCGGGAACTCTTGCGCTCTTTGTGTTTGCGGGATCGCATCTGATCACCATTTTGCCGATACCTCCGAATTTCAGTCCGGCGATCGTCATGGCATAAGCGGCCTCTGAGGCGAAGCCCATTCCCTGGTACTTCTTTCTGATCCAGTAGCCTGTTTCCAAGACTCCGGGTCCTAGTCGCGGATGTAGCCCTGTGGATCCGGTGAATTCTCCGTTGTTGGAAAAGATGCCGAAAACAAAATCCTCCTCCTTATTCCAGTTGTCATTCCATGATTCGATCAATCCGATCCGCTGAGTTTCATCCAGGGGTTCCCGCTCTGCCCAGGGCATCCAAGGCAAAAGCGAGTCCAGAGTCTCGGTAACCCCTTCGGCAAGTGCCTGTGCATCTGAGCGTTCATACTTTCTGATTAACAGTCTTGGAGTAGAAATGTATTTGATCGTGCTGATCATTAATGCAATAAATTAGAACTAATGTGAATGGCAATCAATGGAATGCCAGTGCTTCCTTCAGTTTGAGCATCCCGCGGATTCACGCAGACAGATTCTTCTGATCACTCAATCAAGAGAGAAAGATTATTCGGGCGGATTGAATCAATAATGACAATTTCTGATCTGCACATGTTTGCGTCATTTGTTGGCTAACCATAAAACGGAACTCCCGCAGATTTCGCGGATACACGCAGATACATGCGTCTGTTCACTCAATCAAGAGAGAAAAATTATTCGGGCGGATCGAATCAATAATGACAATTCCCGATCTGTGCACATTTTTGCGTCATTTGCTGGCTGACCATAAATTGGAACTCCCGCAGATTTCGCGGATTCACGCGGATACATACGTCTGTTCACTCAATCAAAAAGGAAAATTATTCGGGCGGATCGAATCAATAATGACAATTTCCGGTCCGCGCATATTCCGTCATTTGCGGGTTAACCATAAAATGGAACTCCCGCAGATTTCGCGGATTCACGCGGATACATGCGTCTGATCACTCAATCAAGAGAGAAAATTAATCGGGCAGATCGAATCAATAATGACAATTCCCGGTCCGCGCATATTTGCGTCATTTGCGGGCTGACCATAAAATGGAACTCCCGCAGATTTCGCGAATTCACGCGGATACATGCTTCTG
>CAZTQR010000031.1:7159-27012 GCA_964615795.1 uncultured Ignavibacteriaceae bacterium | reverse complement strand
ACCATAAAATGGAACTCCCGCAGATTTCGCGAATTCACGCGGATACATGCTTCTGTTCACTCAATAAAGAGAGAAAAATTATTCGGGCGGATCGAAAGAATACTTACAACCGGATCGCGTATGTTTGTACTATCTGCGAGCTAAATACCGGTCTGTGAAGGCAGATTCAAACCATTTACCTTCCTGAACATCCCATCATCTATATTGGCCACATTGAAATTCACAAGTATGGCCAATTTCAAATCTGTCAGTTTCAGATATGTCAGCACTTGCTTGTGATGTACAGCTTCAAGTTTCGCTACAGACTTCACTTCAATTATGACCTTCTCTTCAACAAGCAGATCAAGCCTGAATCCCAGATCCATCCGAACACTTTTGTACTCAACCGGAACCGCAACTTCGCGCTTCACTTCAAGGCCGCTGTTTCGAAGTTCCCACTCCAATGCAACGGCATAAACCGATTTAAAAAGTCCTGCGCCAAGTTTGTTGTAAACCTCGTAGATCGCGCCTCTGACGAAGTAAGAAATCTCATTCTCTTTCACAAAGCATCTTCTCCTGTTATGTTCATAAATTCATCTCAAATCAGTGAACCTGCTTGTTCACCCGGAAACCATTTCAAATATATGAATGACTCTTCAAAATTACCTCCCAATTATTGCAAGCCCTTATTTAACATGTGAATGCATCTGTATGATCTGATGATTCGATCCGTCGAATTCAAACTGATAATTATTTCCCTCCATTGAAACAGCATCACAGATGTTTATGACTGCCCGGTTATGCTTCGGCGTGTTTGAATCAGTCAAGATTCTTTGTCGGGAAAAGTAAGCAGAGAGCCCCCGGAAATTGGAGTCTCTTTATTGCAAAATTTCAATTGTGGAATTTTATCACGGCTATTTCTATTTTGCATTGTCAACCCTCGGATCATCAAAAGAACCTGCGGCTTATCGTCAGAAGCTGTACCCGAATTTAAGCGGTAATCAAATTGAGATCATCAGCGGCAATATTTTCAGCACTTCTCATACTGGCATTCACGTCATTTGCCCGGGCGCAGTTTGTTGACTTCGGAAGAAACAAGGTTCAGTATTCCGACTTTGACTGGCAGATAATTCAGACAAAACATTTTCAGATCTACCACTACAAAGAAGCTAAGGAGCTTGCCGAAATAGGTGCGCAATATGCCGAAGAAGCTTATGACCATCTTCAGCAGAAGTTCAATCATTCACTTATAGACACCGTTCCGCTTATCTTCTATGCATCACCTCTTCATTTTAAGCAAACAAACACCACTCCCGGATTTATACCTGACGGAGTCGGAGGCTTCTTTGAATTCATAAAAGGAAGAGTCGTGATCCCATTTGAAGGATCGCTGTACCAGTTCAGGCATGTGATAAGGCATGAGCTTACGCACGTGTTTATGACAAGCAAGATAGCGAACTCACTTAAACTGCACGGCAAGAGTATCGGACTTTCACCGCCGCTTTGGTTTACGGAGGGGCTCGCTGAGTTCTTTTCAACCAAGTGGGACACACAGGCCGACATGGTGATAAAGGATGCAGTGCTCTCGGGCTATATGGTGGGACTGAGCAACTGGGAGCGTGTTTACGGTACGTTCATTATGTATAAGATAGGTCAGCGGGTACTTGAATACATTGCAGAGAATTATGGCGAAGACAAAGTTTATCTTCTGATGGAGAATTTCTGGATGGATGAGAGCTTTTCCAACGTTATGAAATACACCATCGGAAAAAGCTATGAGGAGTTTGACCGAGAATTTCTTTACTACTTGGAGAAGACCTATTATCCGCAAATGAAGGATTACGACAGTCCCTCGCAGGTATCGGTAAATCTTCATACTGAGTCATTTGCCCACAAGCCGACTTACTTTGAGAAGGGCAGGAAAAAACAGATCTATTATATCGGAAACAAGACAGGTTATACAAGCATATTCAGAATTGACAGGAACAATCCCGACGGACCTGAGCTTGTGATCGAAGGTGAGAAGAGCGATGAGTTTGAAGAGTTCCATTTCTTCAGGACGGGTATGGATGTTTCATCAAACGGCCTGCTTGCATTCATTACGCAAAAGGGAGATGCAGATGCACTTCATCTGTATGACGTTGAGAATGAAGAGGTTGTAACGAGTTATTCATTCGACAACATTGTCAGTATCGGCTCGCCGTCATGGAATTCTGACGGCAAACACATAGTCTTTCCTGCAGCTGACTTCAGCGGAAAGAATGATATCTACATTCTGAACACTGCAGACAATACACTTAAGAGGCTGACCAATGATTACTACGACGACCGCGATCCCGACTTTTCCCCTGACGGCAGATTCATAGTTTTTTCATCTGACAGGACCTCATTCGGAATGAAACAGTCTTACAACCTCTTTCTGTACGGCCTGGAAGATGAATCCATCAGCTACCTGACGGTTGGCAAACAGATAGACCATTCTCCGCACTTCTCTTCGGACGGCAGGAAGATAATCTATACATCGGATGCTGAAGGTCCTCAGAACATCTGGATGATTGACCTCGGTGAAAAATTTGCCGTGCAAACGAACACAAAGGGTGCGAACTCTGTTTCGAATATTCCTACCATCGACTATGATAATCTGGAGACCAGGCAACTGACAAACTTCGTAACTGCCGCATATGATCCAAGATGGGCAGGAGATGACAGAATTGTATTTTCAGCTTTTGAGCAGGGTGGAATTGACATAAGGCTTCTTTCTGATGTAAAGGAAAAGTATGACAGCTCGAAGAACAGGAAAAAGATTGACCTCAGGCAGAAGGGCGACAACTGGGTGGCACAGAGAATTGACCTCAAATCCAAAAAGAACACCCTGAAGTACGAGAAGAGATATTCATTCGACATTGCTACAACTGCTCTCACTGTTGATCCCGTCTTCGGGGCCAATACCGGAGGGATTGTTTCTCTGAGCGATCTGCTGGGCAATGAGCGATATTACTTTCTTGTGTTTAACAACTCTTCGGGGGATGCCGAATTCTGGAAGAGCTTCAACATCGCAATATCAAAAGTATCAGTAGAGAAGAGGATGAATTACTCTTACGGGATATTTCATCTTTCGGGAAGGAGGTATGACCTCAGCGAGTTCAATACCACTTTCTACGAAAGGTCCTTCGGCGGTTACCTGAGTCTTGCATATCCGCTGTCTTTCTTCAGAAGGATCGAGATGACCACAAGCCTGTCGCAGACAATCCGCAACTACGAATTCTACGACAACAACCGTTCTCTTCTGCTGTCAAATTATCTCAGCTATGTGAGGGATAACACTTTATGGGGGTGGATGGGGCCGATTGACGGCGAGAGACTGAATATTACCCTCGGATACACAACGGATATTGCAAATTCGCTGACGAACTATTACTCCGTGTTTTTTGATTACAGAAAGTATCTCAGGCTTGGAAATCCCGCCACGCTTGCTTTAAGGACGCAAATGTTTTACAACGAAGGACGTGATCCCAGACGGTTCTTTATGGGAGGCAGCTGGTCACTCAGGGGTTGGCCGCTGAATTCCATCAGAGGCAGTAAAATGTGGCAGGCAAATGCAGAGCTGAGATTTCCGATACTTAACATAGTGGCGCTCAGATTTCCATTCGGCATAGGCATGGATTTTCCGGGCATCAAAGGTGCGGTCTATTTTGATGCGGGCAAGGCGTGGGATTTGAGCTATTCAGACCGCATAACTTACGGGACCATCGGCGCGGGCATAAGAATGACGGTCTTCGGGCTTATCGTGTTACGGTATGACCTGGGAAAGAGAATTGAAGAGGACTTTACAAAGCTTCAGGGCAATCTCTTCCACAGTTTCTATTTTGGATTCGACTTCTGATTCACGCCATTCTGCTCTCATTGGGCAGGAGAAGTTCCAGAACCTTTCCGGCAACGTAATCTGCAAGGTCGTTGAAATCCTTCGGGCTGTATTCAAAACTCGGCATCGCGGGAACGATCTTTCCTCCCGCTTCAATTATCCTGATCATATTTTCGAGGTGAATCTTGCTGACGGGTGTTTCCCTTGGCACTATCACAAGCGGTGTTGAGAATGCAAATGCAAAATCTGCCGCCTTCTCTATCAGGGTCTTTGCCTGACCTGTTGCAACTCCGGCAAGTATTCCCATCGAACAGGGACAAATGATCATCCCCGAAGTAACGAACTTGTTTGTGAATATTTCTGACTTCAGGTCAAGGTTGTTATGAAATGTGACAGTTGACTTAAGCATGAGTATCTCGGGAAAAAGCGTGCCGATATTGGCAGGTGTAATGTCCACGCCGCATTCGCTTGCGAGCGTGTACATTGCATATTCGGAGAGAATAAGGTCAACGTTGAATTCGTTTATGAGAAGCGCTCTCAGCATCCTCAGTCCGTATATAGCCCCGCTGGTCCCCGTCATGGCAAGAATGATGTTCTTGCCCTCTCCGTTAAAGGGCCTTACAAGAGGCGATGTTTCTGTCTGCGCGGTTGGTGTTGTTTGTGATTCGGGCATATGAACGTTTCAGTTTCTGTTCAATAAGAATGAAATGATTATGAAGGAAGCGATTGTAACCAGCGCAAATATAATATTTTGAAATGCAAAAATCTGAATCAAAATCAGAATGATGCCAATGATCATAGCCGTGAATATCTCAATCAGCTTTGAGGCTGAATTGAACTTGCCGCTCTCGATTGTAAACGGCATGGTCTTATCAAACAGCGATGCAACCGAATTGATGAAGTAAATTCCGAATCCGGTGAATAAGACGTTTATCAGCGCCGCCTCAAAGCTTCCCCTTGCCGAAAGTACGATCAGGAGCAAGATCATCACAGGTATGAAGAAGACAAGATAGAAGAATTTTGACACACCCTTCAGGATCTGGTGCCCGTCCTTCTGCGGAAGAGTCCTGTATATCCAATCGGTGCCGTGAGTGATGTCGTCCATTATCTTAGTGTTGGAGATCAGCATCCTTGAACTCATCAGCAATATTATGGTGATTGACGGGCTCAGCATCGGAAAATTCAGGCTGAATGATCTGGAGAGAGAGCCGCTTGTGTTCAGGTAAAGCAATCCTTCCGCATCGATCAGCATTCCGACAAGTATGAAAGCGACTGGCATTATGAAATACGGAACATACCTGATTCTAAGAAAGCGGGATGCAGTAAGGTGATCAGCCACGAGATAGAATGAAGATCTCTCAACATCATTTCTAAGATAGAAGGAATCAACAAACCGCTTGAGAAATTCCGGAGTCTGTATGTTCAGCTTCTTCTTTCTCCTTTTGGAAGCAAGTATCAAGGCGTTTGATGAAAGTGCGGCATAATTCCGTGAGATAAGCAAATATCCTGACACAGCAACAACGGCGCAGGCAAGTATTAACAAGGCCAGAATCCACGGTTGATGCATTGATCTTGCAATAAAGGTCTGAGGCAGATATTCTGCGGCCGGATTGCCGAGCACCGACATTTTCGGTATCAGTGCACCTCCCCTGCGGGATGCGCCGGATGCGGATATGGAAGAGTAGAAAACAAATGCAAAGAACAGGGCCTGCAATATGGTCATCATCAGTGCGGCTCTTTCCGGAATCTTCAGGATAATTAACGAATAAACCGAAATGAAAATGCATGCAAGCGTCAATGAAAACATCACGGATACAAGGAAGTAAAGAACCGGATCGGCAGGATTGTGGTCATAGAAGTAATAGAACACGGCAGGTGGAATTGAACATGCAGACGCAAACGGCAAAAGGAACAGCATTGCTGTTGTGAATTTTGCCCTGAACACGGATCTCTCATCCAATGGCAGTGTGGAAAGCAGATGAATACTGCTTCCGGCCAGTATCAGATTGTCGTATTCGTTCATTGCAAGAAGCGCCATCAGAAACAGGCACGAACTTAGGCTCAGGATCACGAAACTTGTCTTGTCAAAAACGCTGAAGTAGTTGAAAGCCATTGCAGTGTTTGCAACAAGATAAGCAGTGAGTATGCCGATGAATTTCTTCTTGCCGGAATTCAACTTGTCCCTGAAGTCAAGCATGAAGAAGAGTTTCAGCAGAAGTGTTGAAGGCACCGGATCAGTTCTCTGCTTTCCGGTCATTTGTTCCGGAGATTTCTTTTGTATTCTTTAATGGCTTCGAGGTGCTCCTGATAGGTCTCGGAGAAATTGTGGCCTCCGTTGCCAGTAGCAACAAAGAAGAGGTAGTTGTGCGTCTCCGGAAACAATGCGGCCCTGATGCAGGAAATGTCAGGATTGTTGATGGGGCCAGGAGGAAGTCCCTCGTTCAGATATGTGTTGTAGGGTGACTTGATCCTGAGGTCCTCATAAAGCAATCTCGTCTTGGGGCCTCCGGGCAGTGCGTATTGCACGGTGGGATCCGCTTCAAGTTTCATTCCCTTCTTCAGCCGGTTCAGATACACACCCGCTATCGTCTGCTTCTCTTCATCAACATTTGTTTCAGCTTCCACAATGGATGCGAGCGTTACAACTTTGAGAAGGTCGGTCTCCTGTTTCCGTATCTCATTCATTAACTCTTCGTTCCTGTAAACCTTTTTCTGGAACTCGCTGAACAGCAGTGCCACAAGCTCTTTCTCGCTTATGCCGGGCGATACATCATAAGATTCAGGATAAAGGAACCCTTCAAGGTTCTTCACTTTATCCTTCAAGCCGATCACATTCAGTAAAGAATCGTTTTCAGCCTCTTTAAGAAATTTCTCCGGTGACAGTGAGAGAGATTTCCTGGCAATGTTTGCCGCCTGCCTCAGTGTTGATCCCGGCGGAAGAGTGTAGCGCACGAGGACAAATCCCTCCTTGCCCGTAATAATGCGCATTACATCAAGATTGCTCATCCCGCTTTTGAACTGATATGTGTTTGCCTTTATGTCGCCTTCCTGCCCAAGCAGTCTTACGACCATCTTGAAAAGTGTCCGGCTTGAAATGATGTCATTGCTGTTGAGGTCGGCGGCTATTTCAGAAAGAGTCTCACCCTGCTTAATGGTTATTCTCTTCTCTTCAGGGTCGTCCCAGGAGTGCTTTGAATAGAATGTAATGTATATGATAAGCCCGGCCAGGACAATATCAATTGCGGCAATGCAGGCAAGGCGCTTTCTATTCCGCATCGGAGCGTGGGGAATTATTGTGGCAGATCCGCATCATGAAGCGCCGGCGTTTATTCAGCAGGAGGCACAGGCACCACGCCCAGCGAATCATTCACCTCTTTCAGGCCGGTCTCAGCCATCTTATTTGCAGGCTCAAGCGCCAGTGTCTTTTCATAGTGCTCCTTGGCTTCGGCAAACCTGCTCCTTTGCCTCAGGAACTCGCCGTAGTATAGATGAGCGTCCTTGAAGTCAGGAAAGAGTTCAATTGCTTTCCTTAAGCTTTGTTCGTAACCTCTCTCATCCTTAAGGAGCTGATAACCGTAAGCCACAAGGTAGTAACCGTAAGAACTTCTCGGCTCAACAGTAAATAACCTGTTGCCCAAATGTATCAATTGCTGTCCGGCTCTTTGTGATGCAAGCTTCTGCATCATTTCAATTATTCCGTTGCCTTCCTTGGAGTGTATTTCGGTCTTTCCGGGTTCGTATTTGTAGATATCCATTGTCTCGGGCGGAAGGCTGTTTGCCGTCGTAAACAAAGGGTTCTGATTTGAAACTCTGTACCATTCCCTTAGAAATGCAAGATATGTCACGCCTTTCTCCTGCATATACTTCTGCATCTCATTAACGTAATTCACGTCGTTGATCTTTCCGATAAGTTCCGGAGTTACAAGCCCTGCCACATCAACTATCTTTCTCCCGCTGTAATATCCTATTGCGCCAACATCATGCGTCGCAATTATGTCGTTTTCCTTAGTGTACTTCTGAAGCCATTGCGCCGCCTTCACCTGCCTTTCATAAATATACTTGCACTGAACGGCATAAAGCTCCCTGTTCTCATCATAGTTCTTTATTCCCATAAAATATGTTACGCCAATGAGAATATAGAATATGCTCTTTGAGAAAAGCGGGTTGTTAGTGTACCTGTTTGTGATGCGCGCAAAATCCCTGAAGCCGATCGTTGCAGTGAGTATGAAGAAAGGTATGAGCGGCATCATGTATCTTCCGAACCTGTGGGCATACGGTAGCTTGATGAAGTACATGAGTATGAACAGGAGTATGAACAGTATGTAAACCGTGTTCGGATTGTAGGTCCTGTTGTACAGGTCATAGATCATCTTTCCAACTGAGAAGAGGAAGCCTAACATGAGCACATAATATGCGCCGGCCCTGAAATATTCCCAGACCTCATACTGCAGAAAATCCCACCTGCTTCTGAATTCAGGCGAATAGTATGTTAGCTTTGCGTTATATGTGTTTGGAAGAAGCGAACCGGAAAGCATGAAGTTCATCGCAAAGTAAAGCGCAGCGATCGCCGCAAATGACAGTGCGAGCTTCCTTAGTTCCTTTGTGGTGAAGAGCGGAACATCAAGCTGGTCAGAGAACACCCTTCGGATCAGTATGTAATCAATTACAAGCGCGGCAATGAATGCTATGCCGTCGGGGCGTGTCCAAAGAAGCAGGCCAAGGCAGATCCCCAGCTGAAGAGCCATCCGTTTTCTGTAGAAATAAGCACCCGCCACAAGGAACAGTATGAACATTGTCGTCTCCATTCCGGAAAGGGAAATGAATACCAGCCACTTGTCAATGATGAATATCCCCGTGGTAAGCAATGCAAAGATATAATCTTTGCTGAAGTCGAATATCGCAAGCCGGTAAAATGCATAAGCGGAGATCACAAAGAAAATGACTCCGAGAGCATACCCGATCAGCATCTCATTGCTTGTGAAGAAGAATGCGACCGCTTCCAGGAGAGTGAACAGCGGTGATGTGGATCCCGCGGTCACCATTTCGTTCTTGTAATATGAAAAGCTCAGGTGCTCAAAAATGTTCTTTGCAAAGGTGAGATGTATCCACGGATCATCAAGTGGAAAGCTCCTGAACTTGTTCTGATTAACCGCAAACCTGTAGTAAACAAAGGAAAGAAACACCGGCAACAGAACCACTATTACGGTGAAGATTATTTTTAGTGTGCGGTTTGGCCTGAAAGGTGTTTCAAAATCGTATGTGACTGCATTATCCCTCTTGGTCTTCTTCTTCTTAATGGGGATCTTCATTTTTTTCATGGGCGAAAATACTCAATTGAGAGTGCTTTTTCAACTTAAAGGCTTGATTCATGACTTCCTTTCCAAACCGGTTTAATGAATCAAACACGCATGCAAACCAGGTGATTCGGTCTCTTCCTTTCCCGGCAGTAATGCATGCATTGCAGTGGAACGCAATATGCATATCAAAATTCTTCGTGTTAAGGTATGTTTGATGCAGTTCACAATTTTTGCCATGAATAGTCTGATCAACCCAAGGCTAAGGGAACTTGCAAACTTCATAGGAAGCGATTTGTCCAGGGATGAGCGCAGGAGCTTCGATGATTTCACGAATTCGCCTTATCATAATAAGAGTGAAACCGCCGGCAGCTTCTGCAGATACCTTGCAGACAGTGCTCAATCCGGTTCGCTGGATTCTATTACGGAAAAGGACCTGCGAATGCGGTTGTTCGGAGGTGCGTCATTTAATGAAAGGAAGTTCAGAAGCCTTTGCAAAAGTTCCAGAAGGCTCTTTGAAGATTTTCTGATTCAGATTGAGTTCGGAAAGAACGAACATCAAAGAAAGATCCTTCTCCTTGAGTCACTGAGTTCGGCCGGACTGACGAAGAGCTTCATTTCGCATCTGGGACAGATCAGCAAAGAAAGCAGGAAGAATTACTACCGCGATGCGAATTACTTCACACAGGCTATCAGAATGCAAAGAACTGTAATAGAAAACCTCGGCATTGACATTGAAGCCGACCTGACAAAAGAATACAGGAAACTCTCGGATCTTGCGGACAGGCAATTCTTCCTTTGCAAGCTGGAGCTTGTGAATTCTCTGCTGAGCCGAAAATACCATGTGCTGGGAGACGCTGAATTTCAAATGAACATGCTGAGGGAGATCAGGGAAAACATCGAAGAGAACAAGGATTACCTCAGGAAAAGCGAGATCGCTCTTTATTCCGAGTACCTTATATTGCAAATGATGATGTCGGATGACAATGAGAAATATTTTCACGAACTGTACGAATATGTTTCGCAAAACTTCAGGAAGTATTCACATGCCGGACTTGAGCTCGTTTACTATCCGCTTGTCAATTACGGTTCCAACCGCGCCGCGCTAGGAGACGGCATATTTCTGAATTATGTGTTCAGGATCTATCTGCTGTTTGAGAGGAACGGGTTCTATGCAAACCTCCGGTCTGTGCAGGACCTTGACTTCATAAGCATCATAATAATCAGTCTGAAGGTTGGTAAGATCACATGGGCTGAAAGATTTCTGAAAAAATACATTCTGAAACTCAACAAAACGTCGCAGAAGGATAACGAGAGTCTTGCGAAGGGACTCATTTCATTTTCGAGAAGAAACTATGCCGATGCAGTAAGACAGATCGGAAAGGTAAATTATCTGAATTCATATTATTATCTTAAGTCCAAAGAAACACTCATAAAGATATACTATGAAACCGGCGACATGGTCGCGCTCATGCCTTTGCTGGATTCCACAAGACATTATGTAAAAAGAAGGAAAGCGATCCTCTCCATTCATCACGACAGGTACATGGAGTTTCTCAAATGCATGACACTGCTTGTAAAGATCAGGCAGAAAGAGAAGGGTGATACTTTCAAACTCAGGTCTGAACTTAAAAGGAACAAGAACATTATCTCGTCGGACTGGCTTGCGGAGAAACTGTATGAGCTTGAAGGAAGATGATGATGTCTTCTCAGAAGAACTGCCGGGGATAAGTCTGTGAGTATGATCGCTTGCTGGTCTTCAGAGCTGAGCATTCGCAATAACGCAGGGGCAGGGAAGAACCGGGAGATGAAACAATGATGCCTTATGGCCGTAAAGCCCCTCATATGCCGCCGTTTAAGGCAAATTGAAAAAATCTCTTGAAACTTGTACATAATAGAGATAATTTTGTACGCACATGATTCAACACGCCTTATATCTTCTAAGGACTTTTTGAAACCATTTACAATTCTTCTTTTTTTCTGAAATTTTTCAATTTTTGAAATAACTTTTTTCCCCTCTTTTTTCCCTCACAGAAGGACACAATTTTTATGGACACTAAAACCATCACTAAGCAGGATTCATTCAAAGAATCTAAGAATGTTTCTGACCTTAAGTCTAAAAAGGTCTCGGAACTCATTCAAATCGCAAAAGGACTTGATGTTTCAGGCTACAGCGACCTGAAGAAACAGGAGCTGATCTTTAAGATCATTGAAGCTCAGACCAAGAAAGACGGATTTGCATTTGCAATAGGCGTGCTTGAAGTACTTCCTGACGGCTACGGCTTTCTCAGATCGGCAGATTATAACTATCTTCCATCACCGGACGATATCTATGTATCACCTTCGCAGATAAAGAAATTTCTGCTCAGAACAGGCGACACCGTAAGCGGACAGGTAAGGCCCCCGAAAGAAGGAGAAAGATTCTTCGCCTTGCTTAAAGTTGAGGCAGTCAATTATGAAAGTCCGGACATTGTAAGGGACAGGATCCTGTTTGACAATCTCACTCCGCTTTATCCCGAAGAAAGAATCAACCTCGAGGTCAATCCGGGCGAATATTCGATGAGGATCATGGACCTGTTCACCCCGATCGGCAAAGGACAAAGAGGATTGATCGTATCGCCTCCGAAAAGCGGTAAGACAATTCTTCTGCAGACTCTCGCAAACAGCATTACAAAGAATCATCCCGAAGTCCACCTTATAGTTCTCCTCATAGATGAGAGGCCCGAAGAGGTGACTGATATGGAGAGGCATGTAAACGCCGAAGTGATAAGTTCAACTTTCGATGAACCGCCGGAGAGGCACGTGCAGGTTTCAGAGATAGTTCTTCAGAAAGCGAAGAGGCTTATAGAGGCCAGGAAGGATGTAGTGATACTTCTTGACAGCATTACCCGTCTTGCAAGGGCTCACAACACAGTGATCCCGCACAGCGGAAAGATCCTCTCGGGCGGTGTTGATGCAAATGCCCTGCACAAGCCAAAGAGGTTTTTCGGCGCAGCAAGGAATATTGACGAAGGCGGAAGTCTTACGATCATTGCCACTGCACTTATTGAAACGGGCAGCAGAATGGACGAGGTCATTTTTGAAGAGTTCAAGGGAACAGGCAACATGGAAATTGTTCTCGACAGAAGGCTTTCAGACAGAAGAGTATTTCCCGCAATTGACCTTAATAAGTCAGGCACCAGAAAGGAAGAGCTCCTTCTCCCGAGCGATGTGCTTACAAGGGTATGGCTGCTAAGAAAACTTCTTTCGGATTACAATCCGATCGAGGCGATGGAATTCCTTCTCGATAAGATGAAGGGAACAAAATCAAACAAAGAGTTCCTTGCCTCGATGAATTCATAACGAAGATATTTCTTACGCAGAGCGTACATGAGGAAAGTAATACTAATCAACACAATCGGAGAAGAGGTCAGAATTGCGATCACCGAAGACGGACGGCTTGCGGAATTCTTCCTCGATAATCCAGACAAGGAAAGAAATGTCGGAGACATTTATCTCGGTAAGGTCGGCAAGGTAATTCCCGGTATCAGGGCCGCATTCATAGACCTCGGTTTCGAACAGGATGCATTCCTGCATTTCTCCGATATCGGAAGTTCGCTGGATGAATATGCTTCGATCATCGGTGACGATACAGAAATTGAGGAGGACGATGACGAAGAGGAAGAAGAAACTCCTCAGAGAAACGGCGGCGGGAGGGACAGTTACCAGAAAAATCCAAGCATCGAAAGAGGGCAGGACATTGTAGTCCAGATCACAAAGGAACCCGTAGGTAAGAAGGGCTTCAGGGTTACATCCAAGGTCTCAATACCGGGAAGATATCTTGTGCTCATCCCGTTTGACAGGAAGATCGGCCTATCGAAAAAGATCTACAACTATAAAGAGAAGCGCAGACTCAGAAGCATTGTCAGATCAGCATTGCCGAAGGGGTTTGGCGTTATAATACGGACGGTTGCCGCAGGGCAGGAAGAAAACCTCATACTTGACGACCTCAACACACTTGTAAAGCAGTGGAATGAGATCCAGTCGAAACTTAAGACGTCCAAGTCACCGGTACTTCTCCACAAAGACCTCTCCACAACATCATCGGTCATCAGGGATCTTTTCAAAGGCGACATTGACAAAGTAATAATAGACTCCAAGAAGCTGTTCAGGGATGTTAAGCTTTATCTCGGCGAGACTTCTCCTGAATTCTCTGACAAAGTTCAGCTTTATGACAGGGAGCAGCCTCTGTTTGATGTTTACAAGATCGAGGAACAGCTTCAGGAATCCCTTCAGAGAAAAGTGTGGCTGAAGAACGGAGGGTACATAATTATTGAGCCCACCGAGGCAATGACCGTGATTGATGTTAACAGCGGCAAGTATGCAAAGCACAGGGAGCAGGAGATAAACTCGCTTAATACAAACCTTGAATCTGCAAGGGAAATTGTGCGGCAAGTGAGGCTCAGAGATATTGGCGGCATCATCGTGATAGACTTCATTGACCTTTATGACGACAAGAACAGGCGCCGGCTTTATGAAGAGATCAAGAAGGAGTTCCGTAACGACAGGGCCAAGACTACAATTCTTCCCGTCAGCGATTTCGGGCTTGTCGAGATCACAAGGCAGAGAATAAGGCAGAATATTCTCCACAGCGTATCCGACTTTTGTCCGGTTTGCAAAGGTACCGGCCGGGTGCAGTCAAAGTCAACTTTTATGAACAGGATGGAGAGGTGGATAAGAAGGTACAAAGGAGGAAGCAATCCGTTCAAAGTTCGCCTGGCTGTGAATCCCTATGTGAGATATTATCTTACAAGCGGTTTGTGGTGCAAGCTCTACGAACTTCGCCTGAAGCATAAGCTTTACATCAAGCTGATGGATGATGAAACACTCGGGCTTGATGATTTCAGATTCTACTCCGTGAAGGAAGAAAAAGATATCACGGAAGAATTTGACAAGTAGCGGCTTCAGCTGTCTTAATTCCTGACCGAAGAAATTTCCCTCAGATATTCCCACGAGTACAATCCCGTGTTGTGCTTGTCTTTCCAGATTATGTTGACTGCATAATTTCCCACAGTTTCTATCTTGTCGATCTCATAAAATCCCGCCGGCTTGAACGGATTCTTTATGGGTATGTAGGAACTGAACAGAACGGTTTCTCCCTGGCAGTTTACACAGGGACATTTGTCACGCAAATCCTTCAGAGATATCCTTGTAGTAACTCCGTCATCCCATTCCATTACGAGGTCTTCTGAATCACCCCTGCTTATTTTTGTTGGCTTTGTCATTTCTGATATGTGTCTAAGTTTTTGTGTCGGTCAGACTTTCTCCGCATCCCGCATCCACGATCTGCTCTTTGCTCTTCACGGGTTCCTTAACATAGTAGAAGATCAGTGCGGCGTTTGCAAACATCATTATGCCTGCTATGAGAAAAATGTACTTGAGGTTTATCGCGTACAGTAGTAGCGTGCACAGCAACGGGCCGATCAGATTTCCAAGCAGAGTGAAGCTTGACGCAAAACCCATTACGCCGCTCTTCCTGTCGTCTGAAATGCATTTGTTGATGTATGCGTACACTACGGGAATTATGCCGCCGATGAAGAATCCGAGCAGTGCCCTAACGGGAAAAAGCAGATACGGGTTTGCGATGAATGTATGAAGGATGTAAGAAATTCCTGCACCGGATATTGCAATGATGATATTCTTCTTGAAGCTCTTGCTGTCATTTCTTCTTCCCCACCACGGAGAGGATATGACGCTGAATATCCCGAGTGTTCCGAATATTGCTCCGGTCAATGTTGAAATGTATTCCGTGTTCCTTGTGATAGATTCAACAAAAAGCGCAAACACCGGCTGGGCAACAGTTATCGAGATCTGTATGAAGGTTATTGAGACCATTGCAGTCAGAACTCCTTTCCTTTCCAGTACGTAGCGGAAGTTATCCGCAACACTGTAGAGTTTCCTGCTCCCTGTCTTCGGAGGCTCCTTCACTATCAGCATCACAAGCAATCCGCTGATCACGCACATCGCGGATGTTATGAAGAATACCGTTCTGTACGAAGTCATATCCGAGAAAAAACCGCCGATGAAAGGTCCTATCACCGTGCCTGAAGAGATAGATGTCTGAAGTATGCCGATCGCATACCCGGAGTGTTCCTTAGGCGTGCCTGCAGATACGAGCCCGAGGGCTGATGCAATGAATCCGCTGATGGCGCCCTGAACCATTCTGAAGATGAACAACTGCTCAACATTAGCGGAAAATCCTATAAGAAGCTGAGACAGTGCAAGCCCGAATATTGCGCGTAACACCATTGTCTTTTTGCCGAACCTGTCGCCCAGCGCTCCCCAGACAGGTGTGAGAAGAAATGAAAGTATGAATGGCCCTGCAAAAACAATTCCGCTCCAGTGCTCAAGCTCTTCATGGTTTGTAACTCCAAGCTCTCTTATGTAAAAGGGAAGGA
Source organism: uncultured Ignavibacteriaceae bacterium (assembly GCA_964615795.1). Lineage (GTDB taxonomy): Bacteria > Bacteroidota > Ignavibacteria > Tepidaquicellales > Tepidaquicellaceae > JADJAH01. The sequence goes on along the minus strand of CAZTQR010000031.1, from coordinate 11,440 downwards.
AGGGAATTACCATGCTCATTCCCACCATTGCAATGAACTGCGCAATCCAAACGCTGTACAGATTCTTTCTCCAGCTCTCAATAGGCATTGTACCAAAATGTAGTAATGAGCATCGCAAGTTGAAATTTAAAAAGGCGGCCGGACGGCTTCATCGTTTGCCGCCCTGTCGCCTATTTGTTTTGCATGCAGGCATACTTCAGACTGCCTGCGGATAACATGAAGACACTTATTTAATAAGGACCATTTTGCCCGTCTCAGAGAATCCCTGTGATGTCATCCTGTAATAATAAACACCGCTCCCATGATTGCTTCCTTCAAATCTGACTCGGTATTTCCCGGGCTGAAGAACTTCATCTACAAGTACAGCCACCTCTGAACCTTTATCATCATACACAATGAGCTTTACAGGCAGGTTGCCCGGAACGGCGAACTCTATGCTTGTTGACGGATTGAAGGGATTCGGATAATTTTGCCCGAGCATGTACCCATCCGGGATTTCAGAACTCAGATTCTGAATACCGATCACTTCTGAATATGTCCTTCTCCAGACGGAGTGATACTTGGCCGCGAATATGTAGTTGTTTGCAACTAAAATGGACCTGACATACTGCGGTCCGCTGAATCCCTGATTCTTGTCAAGCCAGTTTGATCCGTTGTTGGTAGTGAGGAATAACCCTCCGCTGGGATTTGTGCCGAGAAAAATATTTCCTCCGGAGGAATACAAAGTATTGGTAAAGAACAAACCGGAAAGACCTCCGTTTGCCGCAACCCAGTTTGCTCCCTCGTTTGCAGATACATATACGCCCGCTACAGTTCCTGCAAAAGCATAACTGCCCGAGATGGCAAGACAGGTAATATGCCCGCTTGTGAGTCCGTTACTGGAAATTGCCCAGTTACTTCCGCCGTCTGTGCTCTTGTACAATGCGCCGCCAAAGGAAACCTCTCCACCAGCTAATACTCCTGAACTTGTCACTGCAATTGCGGTAGCGTTAAAGTCCGATGGAAGACCGTTTGCGAGTTCGGTCCAGTTTGCACCGTTGTCATTGCTCTTAAATATTCCCGCATTACCGCACGCAAATATCGTACCGCCTGAAACTGCAAATGTGTAAATGGAACTGCCGGCGGTGCCGTTGCCCGAAGGCGTCCATTCGGCGCCGAAATTTGTGCTCTTGAATAGCCCGAGATATGTACCTGCGAAAATACTTTGGCCCGAAACACACAATGAATAGACAGAAAGCTGGGTCAGGCCGTTATTCACTGCAGTCCAGCTTGCTCCGTTGTTCGAGCTGCGGTACACGCCTTCACCCTGCGAGCCGGCGAAAATGTAACTGCCTGCTGAGACAAGCGAGTTAATGTTCACTCCGCCGGTGATTCCGTTGGATGACATCTCCCATTGGGCGGATGAGTTGTTTGAAACAAATGTGATAATTGTAATGACGAGGAAACAGAAGAGTGTTGTAAGTGTTTTCATGTCTGCTGATGTTTTGAAGTTGTTTCAATTACATCTGCAATGAGACAGATTGATCAATTCAAGGCGAATAGATCCGGCTCAAGAAAGAATCTTGCGCATTCGGGTTGGATTAAATCAAAGAACTCTATTGTAGATGTGTTGCAATAATGACTATCACAAACTTATCTTTGCTGTAGTCATTTTTCAATGACAACTTTTGTATCTTTGGTCTCACCGGCTAATGCTCTTATTCAAGTGCTTTCTGACTCAATTACATGTCCGCTTCAGGACTAAGTTGCCATTTCGTAAAAGTACCCCTTTTACTTTGTAGATATAAATCAATCATACCCTTATATTGAAAGTTTTCAAATCATCAACTATTCGGAAAGGAATATTACGGAAAGATGAATAATCTGATGTCAATGCTTAAGGAAGTTGCTTACAATTTCTACTGGTCATGGAACAGGGAAGCATTTGAAGTGTTCAATGACATTAATCCCGATTACTGGAAGTGGTGTATGCATAATCCTGTCCTGCTGCTGAACAAGATGGATCCTTCATATCTTGAATATGTGATCGAGAAAAAGCACATGGGAAGCAAGATCCTCAACATATACAATGAGTACAGGTATTACATGGAAAGAAAGACGTACTTTGAGGAAACATTCTACAGACCCAAAGGACCCGAAATTGCGTACTTCTCAGCCGAATACGGCATTACGGAATGCCTGAGGATATATTCCGGCGGGCTCGGCGTTCTGTCCGGTGACCATCTGAAATCCTCATCGGATCTTGGCATTCCGCTTACAGGCATTGGACTCGCTTATATGTACGGCTATTTTACGCAGGTGATAAACAGGGACGGCATGCAGACGGAAAATTATGAACCGAACAATTTTGACACGCTTCCGATGAACTTACTTCGGGATGAGAACTACCTTCCGCTCAAGATTGAACTTAAGTTTCCCGGAAGGACCGTACTTGCGCAGGCATGGCAGTTAAACGTTGGCAGAGTAAAGCTGTATCTGCTTGACACTTCTCTGCCTGAGAACACGGTTGACGACAGGCGGATAACTGACAGGCTTTACGGCGGGGATCAGGAAAAGAGGATCATGCAGGAGATCGTACTTGGAATAGGAGGAGTGAGACTGCTTGAACAGCTCGGGCACAAGATCAAGGCGTTTCATCTCAATGAAGGGCATTCCGCATTCCTTTGCTTTGAGAGGATCAGGAATACAATGAGAGAGCGCAATTGCGGATACTATGAGGCGAAGTCACTGTGCTATCAGACAAACATTTTTACAACACACACTCCGGTTCCGGCTGGAATAGACATTTTCGAAAAGCCGCTCTTTGAAAAGTACTTCAAAGATTATGCGGAAAAGGAAACCGGTGTTGAAGTCAATGATCTCTTCAACGAGGGAAACCTTGTTCCTGAGAACGGGGACAACAGGTTCAATATGGCGTACCTTGCCATTAACAACTCATCTTTTGTAAACGGAGTAAGCAGGCTTCACGGAGAAGTCTCAAAGAAGATGTGGCACTTGCCGGATACGAGGCCGCAGATAACTTCGATAACAAACGGAATACACACTCCAAGCTACATCTCCGCTCACACCAATACTTTGCTGAACGGCTACTTCACAGATAAATGGGAGTACGATGAAACAATATGGCAGAGGTTCGATGAAATTCCTGATGAAGAACTCTGGACATTAAGACTGCTGAATAAGATCGAGCTGGTCAAATTCGCCAGAAGAAGACTTAAGGACAAACGGATCTTTCTCGGAGAAAGCAGTGACAAGCTCAAAGAGATAGACTCACTCTTTGACCCGAAAGCGCTGACGATCGGCTTTGCAAGAAGGTTTGCCACTTACAAGCGCGGCAATCTTATTCTGAGGGATGCAGACAGGCTTAAGAAGATCCTGAATGATCCGGAAAAACCAGTGCAGATAATTTTCTCCGGCAAAGCTCATCCGAAAGACGAGCAGGGTAAGGCGCTCATTGCAGAGATAAATTCGTTCACAAAGGATAAGGAGCTGAGAAACAAGATCATATTCATAGACAATTACAATATTTACGTAGCCCGCTATCTTGTGGAAGGCTGTGACATCTGGCTAAACAATCCGAGAAGGCCGCAGGAAGCGTCAGGTACAAGCGGTATGAAAGTGATTGCGAACGGAGGCCTGAACTTCAGCATTCTGGACGGATGGTGGGCCGAAGCTTTCACTCCCGAAAACGGCTGGAAGATTGACACGATAACAGATGAGACAATGCCTGTAGAGCAGAGAGACGCTTACGAAGCAGAAAGTCTGTACAGTGTCCTTGAGAAGGAAATCATTCCGCTGTATTATAAGAGGGATAAGCAAGGTATTCCGAAGGAGTGGGTCGCAAAGATCAGGAACTCCATAAAGAACCTGGCAGGTTACTTCAGCACCCAAAGGATGGTGAAAGAATACACGGAAAGAGCTTACATAAAGGCCCTTAGCGCAGGTAACGGAAAGTAAATTTTGAAATTTTCATTGGTCTTGTTCCTGAAATGTTTTCAAAAGATCAATGGTGTCGGCGCTGTTCTTCTATAGTTACTGATCGGGTAAACTCCTTACGGCAGACTTCCAGTGTCTGTTTGTATAGCAAACACCATTTTGCTCCAATACATATCTGCGCTAATTTGTTAAATTTGAGGGCGACACCCTAAGTCAGTTTGTACTGCAGAACAAGGGTTCTCTAACAGAGATCTGCGCTGATGTGCGTGATTTTCGGGAGACTCCATCGTACTGTTCGTACTGCAAGAAGAGTAATCCCCCAACACCAATCTGCGCTGATCTGCG
>CAZTQR010000031.1:0-7059 GCA_964615795.1 uncultured Ignavibacteriaceae bacterium | reverse complement strand
CCAATCTGCGCTGATCTGCGTGATCTGCGGGAAAAACCCAAAGTTAATTTCTACTGCAGATCTAGTATTTTCCAACACCAATCTGCGCTGATCTGCGTGATCTGCGGGCGACTATCCCCATTTAGTTATTGCAGCAAGAACATCAATACACCAACATCGATCTGCGTGATCTGCGGTAGATGCAAAAGAGATCCCGGATTCTCAGCAACAATCCAATTTCAACTTTTCACTTTTCAGTTCTATTAGCTATTTTCGCAGAAATCATTTCCCTAGTTTGAACACACCCATTCTCGAAACGGAATTCATCGTCTGCGATGTGGAGACAACCGGTCTTAGCCCTTCATCCAACCGCATAACCGAGATAGCACTGATACGTGTCATTAACGGGGAAATCACAGAGAGATTCTCAACCCTTGTCAATCCCGAACAGCACATTCCTTACGGGATCACAGCTCTGACTGGTATTTCGAATGAAGACGTATTTGATAAGCCGCCATTCAAAGAGATCGCTCCAGCAATAAGCTCATTCTTCGGTGACGGAACGGAGAAGAACGTTGTGTTTGCCGGACATAACGCCGCATTCGATTACAAGTTTTTACAGCACTCATTTGCCAGGACGGAGAAATTCTTTGACATGAAAGTCCTCTGCACCTGTAAACTGGCGCGACGACTGCTGAGAAGACTGCGCAGTAAATCCCTGATAAACGTCGCTTCTTACTTTGGGATTAAATTCGACAGACAGCACCGTGCCTATGATGATGCGCTGGCAACCGCAAAGATACTGATCAACTTTCTCGACATCCTGCAGGGTGATTTTGAATTCGATAAGACGTCGGACATACTGAAATTTCAGAATACGCGGATCTATACAAATGAAAATAAGTCGCCGGCTCTGAAGCGCATCAATATGTCGCTCAAGGATTTTCCGCGAAAGCCCGGCGTCTATTTCATGAACGACAGGAACGGCGATATCCTTTACATCGGCAAAGCAAAAGATCTCCGGGAAAGGCTGTCATCCTACTTCAGGCACAACTCAGAACTTCCCCCGAGAACTACAAGGCTGATGCAACAGGTTGCCTCCGTCGACTACGAGATAACCGGTTCAGAACTTTCAGCACTGATACTCGAATCCAAACTCATCAAACAGCATAAGCCAAGGTTCAACTCTGCCATGAAGAGGTTTCGCTTTCATCCGTTTCTCAAGATCGACGTTCAGAATGAATATCCGAAGATTGAGAAGGTTTATGAGATCGAGAACGATGGTGCAAACTACTATGGTCCTTTCTCAAGCGGCATGACAGTCAACCGCCTCCTTAAAGACATTAATGAAAGATTCTTTCTCAGAAAGTGCGAAGCGGGCAAGCTCAAACCATCGCCCCAGCATCCGACATGCATGTATCTTGAAATGAAGAAATGCAATGCTCCCTGCAACTTCTCTGAAAGCAAACACAAGTATGCTGAGCAGGTGAGGAAAGTTCACGATTTCCTCGTATCAGATAACGGCGTATCTGCTCAGGGGATGTATGAAGAGATGATGAATCAGCATGCCGAAGAAATGGAATTTGAACGTGCGGCTTTTCTGCGCGACAGGCTGAACGATATCAGAAAGGTGATGAGCTGTCAGAAAGTCATCACTCCTGCAATTAACGGAAAGAAGATAATCATAAAGTGCAACGGGGGGAGCGTGACCGAATTCTTTTTCATTCAGAACGGCAAGCTCGTCAAAACATTCAGGGCGGATAATGAGGGTGAGTTTGACCAAAGGGATATTGCAGATGAGCTGACAGAAACCACCGAATACCTTTATTTTTCTCTGAGCAAATTCGTGAAGCACAAATTCACTCCGCAGGAACTCGACGAGATCAAAGTCATTTCCAACTGGCTTGCACTCAACCGCGACCGTAACAGCGTGTTGGAAATTGGTGAGCAACATTCAAAGGAGGATGTAATGAAGTTTCTAAGCTCGGGGACCGATATTCTCAAAGGCGCCGCCTGTGAATGAGTTATCAGTACGACTGAGCATATTTGAGTGGCTCAGAGAGAGGAATCAGTCAAATGCAGGCGTGTTCAGCTTTATAGAATTACAGAGAGGAATTGAAATTGGAAGCAAGAGAATTTCGTTGGTGGGCCCTGGCGGTATTTGGATTCCAAAGGGTTTCAGTATGCCGATTTCAATAAGAACCTCCGAAAAAGGCCCTTACCCGGATGAGATGTCAGGTGAAGGTATCTTAACTTATAAATACAGAGGTACAGATCCTGGCCACAGAGACAATGTAGGTTTGAGACTTGCTCATAGGTCTCATGCTCCGCTCATTTACTTCAAGTCAGTTAGCGAAGGGAGGTATAATGCATATTTCCCCGTAATTGTTACGGGAGACAATTCGAAGAGCATGGAAGTGAAGGTAGATTTGACACCGTCAGTTATTCAACAAACGGGAGTATTTGACTCAATGAGAGATGGAGGCGGGTTTGAACATGAAGATTTGCTAAGAAGGTACTCGGTTGCCATGGTCAAAAAGAGAATGCATCAGTCCCTGTTCAGAGAAAGGGTTATATCGGCTTACAGAAAACGCTGCACTATATGCGGGATCAAGCATGAAGAACTTCTTGATGCAGCACACATTGTTCCGGACAATGATATCGCAGGAGACCCGGTGGTCAGTAACGGACTTTCGCTTTGCAAGATTCATCATGCATCTTTTGATAAACTGATTATCGGCATCTCTCCGGATTATACTGTCAAAGTCAGAGAAGATGTGCTTGAAGAAAAAGATGGTGATATGCTAATGTACGGACTTCAAAGGACAGATGGAAAATCTATCCTTCTGCCGAAGGGTAGACAGAATTTTCCGGACAGAGAGCGCCTTGAAAGAACATATCAGAGGTTTCTTCAACAATGAAAGTTCCTCTATCTCGTGATAATGCCACTATCAGTTCATGCTGAGATTTGTTCGGATTGCGAAATTCCTGATCTGAACTTTGCTTTCGATAGCCGATCTCAGACAATTCTATACACCTTAATATTCGGAGAAAGTCCTGTCAAAAGACAGAAAGTGCTGATCCCGCTTGTTCGTAACCTGACATAAATGTGGCAGGAAGTTCTGACTTGCCGGTCAGGACTGCGGGAGAATTCTTATCCGTTGTTTCAATTAACAATCGGTTTAATCTTGGAACAGCCGTACTGACCGCATTTCGTTACTTCTCTCATCCCAAGAACCGTCTTTTGAGCCCAAAATTACAACTTTTTCGCAATAAATATCCGAATCTTCTTCCAGAAATTGTTAGCTTTTCAACAAATTTTCTTTGCGATAATCCGTTTCCGCCAATAATTTTGTGTCATTAAATTTAATTCGAAACTAAATTTTTCTGCAATGAAGACTGATTTTTCTAAAATCTCCAAACCTGAATATGCAATAGTATCGGTTTTTATGAAATCAGCGCGGCATTTACGGGATAGTAATACGATTGATGAAATTTTTGCAGACGCATGGTGCAGGCTAAACGCATTTCTGAGAATCATTAGTGTTGTTTTGCTGAGCGTAGGCCTGGCAACTGCCGGTGATAACACAGGAGATGAAAACTCTCCTTTTTCCAACCCGTTGCCTGGATCCCCAAACTGGGTGTACAGTTCGGTTTACAGTTTCGGTTCCGGATTGTCTCCTGCTGGTGATGTTAACGGCGACGGCTACGGCGACATTATTGTTGCCGCTAAGGAACATTCTACAAATTATACGAATGACGGAAAGGTCTTCCTCTTCTACGGTTCTGCAAACGGTCCCTCTGCATCTCCGGACTGGTCTGCAATCGGTGCAAACGGTAGCTCGGCCTTTGGCCACAGCATCTCAACCGCAGGTGATGTGAATGGTGACGGTTACAGCGACATAATCATAGGTGAACCGGGATTCAAGGTATCCGGCGTTAGCAGGGGACGCGCTTCTGTTTATCTCGGTTCTCCAACCGGTTTGCCGGCCGCACCTGACTGGACAGTAGTTGGAACCACTATGGATCTCGGAAGGAGTGTAACCACTGCCGGCGACGTGAACGGTGACGGCTACAGTGATATCGTGGTTACCACTGCATACGGCACAATTGACTCAGGGGCAACTCTCGGCGCAGCATTCCTTTATCTTGGTTCAGCTTCCGGACTTTCCAGCACACCCGCCTGGGAAGTGAACGGTTCACTGTACTTCGAAAACTTTGGCAACAGTGCATGCACAGCCGGTGATGTTAACGGCGACGGTTTCTCGGATGTAATTATCGGAGCGCCTGAATACAGCGGAGGCGGGAACAAGAGAGGAGCGGCCTATCTTTTTCATGGATCAGCTTCGGGGCTTTCTTCTTCTGCGGATTGGTTTCAAACGGGACAGGATGTGGGTTTCAAATTTGGCTACATTGTTTATACAGCCGGCGATGTTAATGGTGACGGTTTCAGCGATGTTGTAATTGGTGCCCCGGATTCCGGAAAGGCATTTGTATATCACGGATCTTCTTCGGGTCTCTCAGCTTCTGCCGACTGGAGCATTTCAAGATCATCAACCTCCGGATTCGGATTCAGCGCCTCAACTGCAGGCGATATCAATGGTGATGGCTACTCTGATGTTGTCATCTCAGCAACAGTCAGTGAGCAGGCTTTCGTTTATCAGGGATCCGAAACAGGCCTCGGCACAAATGAAGTCTGGTCCGTAAGTGATGAAGGCTCTGTGAGCGCTTTCGGATTTAATGTGCGTATTGCAGGCGATGTAAACGGCGACGGTTACAGCGATATATTTATCAGCGGCTATTCCCCAAAAGCATATGTTTATAACGGATCGCCTTCGGGAATTCCATCCGCATATAACTGGATCTATAGTCCCGGTAGCGGAAATTCCGGCTGGAGCGTAGCAAGCGCCGGAGACATCAACGGCGACGGGTACAGCGAAGTGATTGTCGGAAATCCGAATTACAGCAATGGTACTTTTGCAGTAGGAAGATTCACGATCTTCAACGGCTCTGCAAACGGTGCGCCTGCAAGTCCTTCATTCACAAAGACCGGTTCAAGTTCGGGCTCTGCAATTTACAGAGTGGGAAGGTGCGTTGCACCCGCAGGGGATGTAAACGGTGACGGATATGCAGACATCGTTGTAGGTGTGATGAACGGAGTTTTCGGATCTTATGAAAACGGCGGTGCAGAAGTCTATTACGGGTCGCCCGGCGGAATCAGCCAGACTCCCTCCTGGACAATCTCTTCGGATCAAAACGGAGACAACTTCGGCTACTCTGTCGCATCAGCCGGCGATGTGAATGGTGACGGCTACAGTGACATAGTGGTTGGCGCACACGGGAGAAACAGTTATTCGGGCGCGGCCTATGTTTTCTACGGTTCGGATTCAGGGCTAAGCACTAATGCAGACTGGTCGGTAAACGGGCCTGGAGGTTCATGGTACGGCTACTCCGTATCAGGTGCAGGAGATGTTAACGGTGACGGCTACGGTGATGTTGTAGTTGGGGCACACAGGCTCGGAACAGCTTACGGCGGCGCTTACGTCTATCACGGTTCGGCAACGGGTCTGTCACTTACACACAACTGGCATCATCAGTCAGCAAATCCAAACAGCAACTATGGGATCAGTGTTGCATGCGCAGGAGATGTGAACGGCGACGGCTACAGCGATGTGCTTGTCGGACAGAATAAGTACTTGCTATACCCGATTGAAGCCGGTGCGGCAATGTGTTACTATGGCTCACCGACGGGACTCAATCCGTTGTATCCTGAATGGTTTGTGGAGGCAGTCGATCCCTATTTCGCGCATGAGTTCGGCGGCTGTGTCGCATCAGCCGGAGATGTGAACGGCGACGGTTATTCGGATGTACTGATCGGGGCGCCGTATCCGTTCGGCAATGTCTATTGTTACTATGGATCTTCCGGCGGCCTTCCTGTCGCATTCAACAGAAATCTTTCAGTGACATCGCCGTACTCTCCGAGGTTCGGTTATTCCACTGCATCGGCAGGGGATGTCAACGGTGACGGCTACTCGGATGTTGTTGCAGGAGCACACTTCGTTAACGGAGGCCATACGTTTCTCTTTTATGGAAACTCTCCCGGCAAAAGCGCATATGTGAATCAGTTCAAACCAACTGGAAGTGATATTGTCGGTCCGGGCGGATGGACTGGCTCAAGCGGAAATGTGAAATACGGAATATTCGGGAGAAGCCCGTTCGGAAGAGCAGACGGAAAGATCGTTTACGAGCACAAAGTACACGGGTCAGGTTTTAGTCCATTGACCAACACTGCAGGATCGGGTCAATCTTCTTCATACCAGGACCTCGGAACGAACGGCATGATGGTCAACTCTAATGCGTCAGGATTGAATTCCGGCAGTAAGTACAGATGGAGAGCCAGGATCAAATACAGTTCAGTGAATAATCCTTACCAGAAGCTCGGTCCGTGGAGGTTCTACAATTCTCAGAACTCTCTGCCCTTTGAGGGATTTCAGCCGAAAGAGATATTTACTGCACCGCTTATCCCCGCTCACGCTTTGAACTTTGACGGCGTGAACGATCATGCAGAATTGCCCGATGCACTTACAGCATCACTCACTTCGGGAAACGGTTTCACATTGGAATACTGGTACAAAGGCACCGGCCATGCTTCAGCGATATGCTTCAGCAGTCCCGCAGGTTACATAATAGCGGGCTATCAGGGTAAGCATGTAATTTCATCCGACAGCGGTGCAGCAGGGGGCATTGATGTTGGAAATGTTGACGACGGGCAATGGCATCATATCGCTGTTACCTGGGAAAGGAACAAACCGAACGGATTCAGAAGCTATGTTGACGGGTTCCTTACAGACCAAAGAAATTCCTCTGATGCGGAACTTCCTGCAATAACAACAGGAGGAAAGCTTGGAGGCATTCCGGACAGCTCATTATACTTGTCCGGAACTCTCGACAAAGTCCGGATATGGAACAGATCAATGACGGAAGATGAAATAGTTTACCGCTCATTCTGCGATTTGAATGCGCCGGGATACGGATTGCTTGCCAACTACAGTTTCAATCAGGGATACAGCAATTACAACA
>CAZTQR010000030.1:2122-37082 GCA_964615795.1 uncultured Ignavibacteriaceae bacterium | reverse complement strand
AGCGGCGGTTCCTTCCGCATTGATGTTGCGGTTGATCCGGCTACGGATATGAATAATTCAGTCATAACAGCTATCTCGTCAATTCCTTCGCTGAAAATTGAAAAGAACCTGACGCCGGAAAAGATAAATTCAGAACTGAGCAAGGGAAATATTGACGGACTCGTAAAGGTCACGAGCAATCCCGGAGGCAATCCGGAGTTCATAGCGGAGCTTACAACATCCGCCGCATCGAGGGAGAGGGGAGCGATTCTTAAGATGATCCTCAACGACGTGATCATGAAGCAGAACATGAACAGCGCCGGCGATTCAAAACCGGCTTACGAAATCAGGGAAAGAGTCGTTGAAGGAAGGAAGTACAACATGATAGATTTCATTCTCCCCGGACAGCTCGGCTTTTCCCTGCTAAGTGCAGGAGTCTTCGGAACGGCGTTCATCTTTCTGATACTTCGCCAGACTCTTGTGATAAAAAGATTCTTTGCAACTCCGGTCAGCAAGATCGCCATCATACTCGGCGAATGCATCAGCAGGCTTACGTTCTCCATGATGAGCTCGGTCATCATCATAGCGATCGGCGCACTGTTTTTCGGCTTCACGCTTGTGAACGGCTTCACAACATTTCTCAACATGATGCTTCTTTCCGCCATCGCGCTTGTTGTGTTTCTTGGATTCGGTTTCGTTGTCTCAGGCATCGCCAAAAGCGAAAGCACTGTGCCGCCGATTGCAAACCTCATCACTCTGCCGCAGTTCCTGCTCGCCGGAACATTCTTTCCGATCTCAAACTTTCCCGAATGGCTTCAGCCGGTGAGCAAGGTTCTTCCGCTCACTTACCTAAATGAGGCCCTGCGCAGGATCTCTTTCGAAGGCGCAACGCTTTTTGACGTACTGCCCGAGATAGGAATACTGCTCGGCTGGGGAGTTGTGCTTTACTTTATTGCCGCGAAGGTTTTCAAGTGGGAATAGCAATCAGGTAACCTGTACACAAGATCTCTTGATCTGCAAATGAAACTAACTGACTGCACACTGCAATCCGGTATTGGCGAGAATAGGAAGCTGAGCTTAATTCTTACAGTATGCTTTCAAGTTCGCTTTCGTCGTTCACAAGCACTTCTCTTGCATTGGCGCCGTTCTTCGGACCCACTATGCCGGCTTCTTCAAGCTGGTCAACTATCCTCGCGGCCCTTGCGTAGCCAAGCTTGAGTCTTCTCTGAAGTGTTGATGTCGAGCATTGCTGAAGGCTGAAGATCAGCCTTGCCGCATCTTCAAAGAGTTCGTCGCGGTCTTCAAGGTCTCCGCCTGAAGAAGATTTTCTTTCAAGTATGGATGGAAGCAGATATGGCTTTGTAAAGCCGTCCTGTGCTTCAATGTACTCCGCCACTTTCTCGCATTCATCGGTGGAAATGAATGCATTCTGAATTCTTATTGGTTTTGAAGATGCAGATGAAAGGTAAAGCATGTCTCCGTTTCGCAAGAGCTGGTCCGCTCCGCCCATGTCGAGGATGGTCCTTGAATCAACCTTGGATGCAACCTGATATGCGATCCTCACCGGGAAGTTTGCCTTTATCACTCCTGTGATCACATCCACTGACGGCCTTTGGGTTGCAACAATAAGGTGAATGCCTACAGCCCTTGCCATTTGCGCAATCCTGGCGATCGGTTCTTCTATCTCCCGCTTTGCCGTTATCATAAGGTCCGCAAGCTCGTCAATTATCACAACTATGTACGGCATTTTCTTATGCCTGATCACATCCGTATTCTTCAGCTTTCCTTCGGCATGCTTCTGATTATAGGCTTCAATATTCCTGACGCCGGCATTTGCGAGTTTGTTGTACCGCATTTCCATCTCTGACTCCACGCTCTTCAGAATCGAAACAGCATTTGACGGGCTCGTTACAATGCTTTCATTTATGTCGGTTGACGTGGCGAGGAAGTGCTTTTTCAACTTTGAATACAAACTCAGTTCTATCTTCTTCGGATCGATCATTACAAACTTGAGATCAGAAGGATGCATTTTGTAAAGCAGGCTTGCAATGATCGTGTTTATTCCAACGCTCTTTCCTGAACCCGTAGCACCTGCTATCAGAAGATGCGGCATCTTGGCAAGGTCGTCTATGAACACTTCGCCGTCAATTGTCTTCCCGAATGCAACAGGAAGGTGTTTGTTGCTTGCATGAAATTTCTGCGAGCTCAACAGCGACTTGATCCTTACAAGCTGTGCCTTGCGGTTGGGAATCTCGACACCTACAGTTCCCTTTCCGGGAATCGGAATGATCATCCGAATTCCCTTTGCTTTCATGGCGAGGGCGATGTCGTCCTGAAGAGATTCTATCTTTGACAGCTTCACGTCGGGTGCGGGAACAAGCTCGTAAAGCGTTACAACCGGTCCCGGTGTGGCAAACACTTTCTCGATCTCAATTCCGAACTTGAGAAGCTTCTCCTGCAGAAGTCTCCCGTTTTGAGTCAGCTCTTCATCGGGTATTGACTCAAATTCCTCTTTGGTCGGCTCAGTGAGGAGTTCGGTATGCGGTTTCATATACGCGCTCAGTTTCTCTTCCACAAAGTCATCCTCACTGTTGCTTTGCAAAGCATCAACTTCGTTTGAATTTTCGGGATTGATGTCTATCTCGTCGCCTTCGGCTTTGAGAGAACCGGAAACAAGTACCGGCCCGGCAATTTTTTGCTTCGGCTTTTTCTCTGTAATCACTATGTCAGCCGGCACAGGACGGTTTATCTCAGTTTCCTTGATCTTCGGCTCATCGGTCTCCGCAGTCGTTCTCTTTTGTGCCTTCTTTGTGCTGAGTATCCTGTTCCTTTCTTTCATAAGGTCTTCGATCGCCTTCTTGTCAAGTTCGTCATCTGTCTCTGTGGATGTTCCGCCTGCGTCTGAAGTAACCTGCAGGGAATTCTCCCTCTTCTCGGCAAGCGCCTGCTTTTCCTCCCTGTATTTCTCAATCGAGGCCTCTATGAAATTTCTGAATTTGGCATAACTCCTGAGAATGTTCCCGTCTATTGCAAGTAAAATGAAAAGGCCTGTAGAAAGTACCAGAAGTATCGAAGCTCCTACGCTCCCCATTGTCTGATGCAGAATGCTTGCCGTAAAATCGCCTGAAGTGCCGCTCAGTGAAGGTGAAATGCTATCCTTGCCGAAGATCATTCCTGCGAGGCCAAACAGCGAGGCGGCTGAGATCATTGCAAGGAATGAGTAAATGCTGAACTGTATGGTCCTTCCTGCAGGCTTCTTAAGAATGAACTTGAGTCCGACCGCAAAGACTATTACAGATATGATGACGGAGAAGTAGCCGAAGAATCCGGCAACAAAGAACTCTGACGCATACGCACCGGCAATGCCGAGCCAGTTGAATGTAACGTAAGCGGATGAATATGCTTCCTTCCTGAAGATGTCTATGAATCTCAGGCTCTGAAGCGTTGCCTGGTCTTTCGGATTGTAGGAGACTATTGAGAGAAAGAGAAGAAGTCCGAAAAGTGCAAACAGGAAACCCAGAAACTGCATCTTCACTTCCGGCGAGATGCTGAAGTCCTCGTGTTTTGACAGCCTGTCAGCGCCTGACTTACTGCCGGCGGGTTTCTTTCTGCCTGTCCGCCTTTCGGCCAATTTGCTTCTTTTCATTCACCGAAAAGTTGATTGAAAGATGCGTCAATCGCTCTGACGCTGTTTCTCCTGATGCTTTATGCCGATGTTGACTCTCTTCATCTTTGCTTTCTGATCGCTCTCGCCTTCGAACTGCTCCTTAAGTCTGATCACTCCGTTTCTGAGCATTGGTATGAAAGGGTAAGAATCAATCTTCGAACAGATCTCAAGGTCGCTTCCGAATCCAAGCTGGCCGAGATACCTGCCGTGTTCGCAAAGATTGAACAGCCGCAGTATTTTCTCCTGCGAAGGCACATTAAGCAGCATCGCAAGGTCATTGCACAGGTTCATTGCTGCGATCTCCGAATCCCTGAACTCAAGTGCCCTTCCGGCGCTAAGCTTGCTCAGAAGCATTCCTGCGCAAACGGCATCTTCAAGGCAGAAGTCGTTTAGCTTACCCGAACAGATGACCGTAAAATCTTCATCCAAAGCATTGACATATTCAACAATGGCAGACATGTTCACGAAACTTCCGAGTAGGCAGTTCTTCGCAAACTTCGATTTCATGATCGCCTGCGTTCCGTTGGTTGTGTTGAAAATCAATGCCTTGTCCTTCACAACCTCCGGGGAATATTCAAGAGGCGAATTGCCGAGCTTAAAGCCGTCAATGACCTTGCCGTTTCGCTCTCCGCAAAGAACTGAATTCTTTGAACCTTTTGCCACACGCACAGCGGTCGCGATGCTTTCAGTCGGAATTATCTCCTTTGCGCCGTTTGCAAGCGCGATAGTCATCGTTGTCGTTGCACGCAGTACATCGAGGATAATGATGTTCTTGTCTTTCAGCAGAAGCTCGTCCGTGAGCTGTGCCAGTGACAAGAGTACTTCAATTCGCTTTATCAAGTGTTAATGCCCTTTAAATTCAATTTCCGAGAAACGGTGTCTTTACAATTGTCGCTTTGAGCTTCCTGTCCCGAAGCATGATCTCAATGGGTGATCCGGTCTTGTTGTATCCTTTGTCTATGTAAGCAAGCCCGATGTTCCTGTTAAGCACAGGCGACATGCTTCCGCTGGTAACCACGCCGATCTTTGTATCGCCTGAGTAAACTTCCTGTCCGTGCCTTGCGATCATCCGGTCTTCCATAACGAATCCGACAAGCTTCTTACCGGGGTTTGCCTTCTCATTAAGGATCGCCTCTCTGCCGTTGAAGTCGCCTTTGTCAACCTTGGTGATCCAGCCAAGTCCTGCCTGAATGGTGTTGTAGTTCTCATCCATATCATTGCCGTAAAGCCGGAATGCGTATTCGAGCCGCAATGTGTCGCGTGCGCCAAGGCCCGCAGGTTTGATCCCGTATTCCCTGCCCGCATCAAATATTGCATTCCATAAAGCTTCCGATGCCGCAACATCTGACGAGGAGTAAATTTCAAAACACACTTTCTCCCCGGTGTAACCGGTATGGGAAATGATCACGTCCTGTCCGGCAACTTTTCCTTTCCTGAACTTGTAATACTCTATCGCCGAAAGATCAATATCGGTCAGCTTCTGCAGTGTATGGATCGAGTTCCTGCCCTGAACCGCAATAAGTGAGATATCATCGGAAATGTTCTTCAGAGTTACATCGCCGGAAACATTCTCCTGCATCCACTTCAGGTCCTTCTCAATGTTCGATGCATTGATCACCAGCATGTAATGATCTCCCATGTTATAGACAAGCAGGTCGTCAACAATGCCGCCGTTCTTCAGGCACATTGCGGAATACTGAACATCACCCTCCGCAAGTTTGGACACGTCGTTGGTAGTAAGCCTCTGAACAAAGTCAAATGCATCTTTTCCCCGTACTTCAACCTCGCCCATGTGAGATACGTCAAACACGCCCACTGACTCGCGCACCGCCTTATGTTCGGCAATAATGCCTTCATATTGTACAGGCATTTCAAATCCTGCAAAAGGCACGATCTTTGCTCCAAGTGATTTGTGAATATTGTAAAATGCTGTCTTCTTCAATTTTGTGATGTTTTAGCCGTTAAGCTTCTTCCAGTCATCGAGGAATTTCGCAAGTCCTATGTCTGTCAGCGGATGTTTTACAAGCTGTTCAATTACCTTGAACGGCATTGTAGCTATCTGCGCTCCCATCAGCGCACCCTGAACAAAGTGTATCGGATGCCTTACCGAAGCAACGAGCACCTGGGTTTTGTAATCATAGTTGTTGTAGATCTGAACGATCTGCGCAATCAGCTCCATTCCGTTCTGAGAAATGTCGTCAAGCCTTCCGACAAACGGGCTGATGATATATGCGCCGGCCTTTGCGGCAAGTATGGCCTGTGAAGGCGAGAAGCAAAGTGTCACATTGGTCTTTATTCCTTCAGAAGCAAATATCTTCACGGCCTTGAGCCCTTCAGCTATCAGCGGCACCTTCACTACAATGTTCTTGTGAATTTTGGCAAGTTCCCTTCCTTCTTTTACGATCTCATCGCACTTGGTGGAAACCACCTCCGCGCTGATATCTCCGTCAACAGTGGAGGCGATCTTCTCGAGCATGCTTCTGAAATCCTTATGGCCTTCCTTTGAAACGAGTGATGGATTGGTCGTAACGCCGTCGAGCACTCCCATATCAGCCGCCTGTTTTATTTCATCAAGGTTAGCGGTGTCTATGAATATCTTCATCTTATTAGTTTGCTTTAGTATTGCAGTTTAAGTGTAAGTAAAATAGCTATAATAATGCTTTATAAAAACAGATAACCAAGATGCGCCGTGAGCTTTCCCGGCCCTCCGCTCAGCCTTAAGCAAGCAAACCAGTTACAAAGACGGCTTCGTATGCAGTCTCACGGCTTTTACAATTCTTTTAGTTTCGCGGAATTCATATTTTAGGCATCATGCCCGGGAAATCTTCCACATTCACATCTGTCAGAAAGAGTTTTGCAAAAGGCAAAATTCCGCAGAACCTGTACCTTGTCTGCAGTGACAGGGTGATCTCTGACGAACTTCTGGATTCTGCTTTCACAGGATTTGTGGGCAAGGGTGAAAGCAAGTCAGACTCCATGCCCATGTTCAGCGCCGATGACCTGAAGATCGACTCGCTCATGAATGAATGCATGGGCGGGGGATTGTTTTCAACGCGGAAGCTTGTGATAATCCGCAACCCCAAAAAGCTGACCAAGCCAAAAAGGCTCGCACTCACTGAATATCTGTCCGATCCGAATCCCGATGTCTGCATAATCTTCATTTCGGATGAAGATGAACAGCCCGAAAAGACAGTGCTTGAATCAAAGGACAATGAGGCAAAATTTTCAAAGGCCGCGCGTAATATCTCCCGCATTGCCGTCGAACCTCTTTCGGAAGAGGAAATGATCTCATGGATAAGGGAAAGATTCGGCGAATTTGAGATATCGGATGAATCTGTTATGCACCTCCTGTCACTCAGCAACAGTTCCCTCGGAGAAATTTTGCCGGAGATTGAGAAACTGAAGACATTTTGTCATTTCAGGAAAAGCGTTTCAGCAGAAGACATTAACCTCTGCAACGGCATTTCAAAGGATTTCAGCGAAGCCGATTTTCTCAGGGCGGTCTTTACAAGGGACATTTCCTCCGCATTCGCGATATATTCGAAGATATCGCTGAAAAAGGAAATTGAAGTGTATCTCGTGTTCCTGCTGAGCCAGGCATTTTGCGCCATCAAAAAGCTTGCCGACCCTGCAACCGGGAAACTTCAGGGATTTCAGCTTCAGAGGGAACTGAAGCTGTGGGGGCCGGTGCAGGGAGCTCTTCTGCCATTGTATATCAAAGCATCATCTAAGCTTGACAAGGACGGGCTTTGCAGGGCTTTTGACCTGCTTTACACAGCGGACAAAAAGTTCAAGTCATCTTCAGCAGAAAGATCCGTGATCATGTCAAATCTCATACACGGGCTTTGCTCGATCTGACAATGTGAATTATTTAAGGCATGAAGGAACAAATCTTATCAACGGGTGATATTAACATAAACGGATGACTCATCAGGCAACAGCGGCAAATGAGCATCTGAGCGATGAAGAACTGATGCTGAGGTTTCAGAATGATGACAACGACGCCTTTTCACAGATCGTTAACAGATATAAGGACCGGCTTGTCAACTTTCTTTACAGATACACAGGAAGCATTGATGAAGCCGAAGACATTGCGCAGGATTCATTCCTCCGGCTTTACAGACTCAAACATACTTATAAGGATGTCGGAAAGTTCTCCTCGTGGTTCTATACCATTGCCATCAATCAGGCAAAGTCACATAAGAGGGATAAGGCGCGAAGGCATGCTTACTCAATGAATCAGACCTTTGGCGAGGACGGGAAGGAAATTGAATATGCTTCGGATGACAGACAGCCGGATGAAGAGCTTATTGCAAAGGACGACGCTGACATGGTGCAGAAGGCGATCAATCTCCTTGATGAAAAGCACAGGGAGATCATTCTGCTGAGGGATATTCAGGATATGGAGTATGAGGAGATCGCAACAGTATTGCAGATTCCGGTGGGAACGGTGAAATCCAGAATTAACAGAGCGAGAGAGAGCCTGAAGGTTATACTTGAAAAAATTTACAAACCAAAAAGAAGACTGCCTTACACGGGCGGCAATTGACTGAGCAGGAAAGACATAGTGAGATAAGAAATCTTCTTAAGAATCTCGAAAGCGTAAGGGCAAGCAGTGACTTCGAGAAGAAACTTCACCTGAAGATCATAGAAGAGGAGAGAAGAAAAAGGACAGGCCATGCGGGAAGGCAGACCGGCATCGCAGACTTCTTTCAGCAGATCTTAAGCGGAAGGTCTTATCCGTGGCTTGCTCCGGCGGCCGGCTTTGTGGTGCTGTTGTTCTTTGTCCTTTATTATGTTTACAGCACAAGAACAGTCGATACTCAGCAGAGGCAGGCAACACCGGAAACTGTAGTGCAGAAGGATTCGGGTACAGTATCTCAGGACATTGCCCGCACTGAGGACATGTCCGGAGATGAAAGATCGAAATCACCCGAAGGGACAATAACCAGCCCGAAAACTGAATCCGGGCAGGAGTTGAGTTCAAAGCCTCATAGTTACCGGCCTGAACCCCAAACTTCGGAGAAGGAAGAAACGGGCAGTCCGGATGTAACAGGATCCATGCCGGCGATTCAGAACATGGCGACAGACAGGGCGGATGAAAAGCAACAAGAGCAAAAGGAGTCTGCAAAAGAGATGCCCGAAGAAGAAGTGAAGGAACCGGCTAAAGAGGAAACGCAGATCGAGACAATGCAGGCCCGTGAAAGTGAAACTCAGCTGATGCCAAAGGCCGGAATGGAAAAAAGCATCAAGGATACCGCGAAGAAGAATGCTTCAAAGAAACTGGACAGTCTCAGCAGGAAATGGCTGGAGGAGATAGAAGTGAAAGTGCGTGAGACCAATCCGGGCAAATAACAAAACATCTAACTCAACATAAAGAAAAGTGTACAAATCAAAGATCAGCATTTCGGTAAGGAAGAACATCCTGGATCCGCAGGGAAAAGCGGTCGAGCATTCGCTCAAGTCAATGGGATTCAAAGCGATCCTCGACACGCGCATCGGCAAATACATAGAGCTCACGATTGACGCGTCTTCGGAAGATGAGGCAAGAAAGCTCTCAGAAGATGCGTGCAGGAAGCTGTTGGCCAATCCGGTAATGGAAGATTACTCAATTTCCGTTGAGAAGGAAGGAGGAAAGTCCTGATGCCGGCAAAAGCGGGCGTAGTGGTGTTTCCCGGTTCGAACTGTGATCATGACCTTTACCATGTTCTCAAAAATGTGATCGGCGCGGATACGGAATTTCTCTGGCACAAGGACGGAAGCATCGGCGACAGGAATCTGATCTTTCTTCCGGGCGGATTCTCATACGGAGATTATCTGAGATGCGGCGCTATTGCAAGATTCTCACCTATTATGAAAGATATTGTGAGATTTGCCCAAAGCGGCGGTGTGGTTGTGGGAATCTGCAACGGGTTTCAGGTACTTTGCGAGGCGGGGTTGCTGCCCGGAGCATTGCTTGTTAACGAGAGCCTTCAGTTCGTCTGCAGGACAGTTACATTGAAAGTAGAGAATAATAAGAGTATTTTCACAGCCGATTACGGCATTAAGGAAGAGATCAGCATTCCGATCGCTCACGGGGAAGGAAACTATTTCTGCGATGAGGATACACTGCAGGATCTCATAAGCAACAATCAGATCCTACTGACTTACGCTGACAATCCGAACGGTTCGCTGATGAACATTGCGGGAATTCAGAACAGGAACAGGAATGTGATGGGACTCATGCCTCACCCGGAAAGGGCTTCTGAGGAGGTCCTCGGAGGAACCGACGGAAGAGCCTTCTTCACAAGCATAGTGTCAAGCTTTGACTGACGCCGTAAATCATATTTGCAGTAAATCAACAAAAGGAGCATAAAATGTTCGGACTCGGAACACCGGAGATAATTCTTATAGCCATAGTGATCCTCGTACTTTTCGGAGCCAAGAAGATCCCTGAACTGATGCAGGGGCTCGGAAAGGGTGTTAAGGAATTCAAGAAGGCAACTTCGGATATCGAAAAGGACCTTAGCACATCGGAAGATAAAGAGAAGAAAGCTTAAGGCCTGCCGGCCCTTCATCTTCCTGTTTGATTCACAGACTTCAACTTACCTCACTCTGAATCTCATTCAACATGTCTGACTTTATTTCTTCAGATCTAAGCGCAGTTCAGGAAAACCTGCGTTCCGGCAAACTCACCTGCCGTGAGCTGGTTACATTTTATCTGAACAGAATAGATGCGCAGAAGGACCTGAATGTTTTCATTGAAGTCTTTGCGGATGAAGCTCTTCAGAAGGCGGATGAAACGGATGCCCTGCTGAAGACGGGCAATGCCGGCAAACTTGCAGGTGCAGTCATCTCGGTCAAGGATGTGATCGCAATAAAAGGCAAAGGCCTGACATGCTCCTCGGCGATACTTAAGGATTTTAGATCGCTGTATGATTCAACGGCGGTGGCACGGCTCAGGTCCGAAGGCGCAATAATCATTGGCAGAGTTAACTGTGATGAATTTGCCATGGGTTCGTCAAACGAGAATTCGGTTTACGGGCCGGTCAAAAACCCGTTTGATAAGTCACGCGTCCCCGGCGGTTCTTCAGGCGCAAGCGCAGTGTCGGTTGCAGCCGGCATGTGCATCGCGTCGCTTGGATCCGAAACCGGCGGCTCGATAAGACAGCCCGCGTCATTCTGCGGAGTTACGGGACTCAAAGTGACATACGGGAGGATATCCCGCTACGGGCTTGTAGCTTTCGCATCATCCTTTGATACGATAGGGATCTTCTCAAAGAGCAACGATACAACATCGAGGGTGCTTGAGGTCATTGCAGGGCATGATCCCAATGACAGCACATCATCCGCAGAGCATGTGCCTGCTTACTCCGGGAATGTTCTTGGCAGGCTTGATCCTTCCGGGACTCGTCTCGGCTACATTAAGGAATATTTCGGCGAAGGTCTGAACAGCGAAGTCAGGGACGGTGTCTTCGGAAAGATTGAAGAGCTTAAGCAAAGAGGTTTTCCGGTTAAGGAGATCTCCCTCCCGAATTCAAAATACCTCATACAAACTTACTACGTCCTTACTTGCGCCGAAGCCTCAAGCAATCTCTCAAGGTATGACGGTGTCAGGTACGGTCTAAGGGCTGAAGACCATGGTTCTCTCGAAGATATGTATGTCAATACGCGTTCACGCGGATTCGGCACTGAAGTCAAGCGAAGGATCATGCTTGGCACTTATGTGCTTTCAGCCGGATATTACGATGCATACTACAGGAAGGCGCAGAAAGCGAGGCGACTCATCAGGGAAGATTTTGAGAAGGCATTCCGCGATGTTGACTACATAATAACTCCAACTACACCTACAACGGCATTTAAGATAGGCGAGAAGATAGACGATCCGCTCGCAATGTATTTAAGCGACATTTACACCGTTTCTGCAAATCTTGCCGGAATCCCCGCAATGTCTGTTCCCGCCGGCATTGACTCCGGCGGACTTCCTTACGGGATTCAGATCATCGGAAAGAAATTTGATGAAGAAGGATTGCTTAAGATGTGGAACGAGATCTGAGTGATCTATCTCTTCAGGATAAATTCAAACCTTGTGCCCTTGTCAACTTCGCTGTCAACCCTGATCTGGCTTGAATGTGCTTCGAGTATGTGTTTGACTATGGAAAGGCCGAGCCCGCTTCCGCCGATTTCGCGTGACCTTGCCTTGTCAACTCTGTAGAACCTTTCGAAAATTCTGGGCAGGTCCTTTTTGGGAATGCCGATGCCGTTGTCCTGCACTATCACTGATACATCCTTTTCCCTGATATCGAGCTTCACGTCAATCATGCCGCTTTTAGGCGTGTACTTTATCGCATTGTCAACAAGATTCACCAGCACCTGCTTCAGTCTTTGCTCGTCACCGAAAACAGTGATCTCTTCTGAATGCCCGTTGCTGAAAGTGAGCCCGACATCCTTTGACTGTGCAAGATCGGAAAGTTCACTCACTGTCTCTTCAATGGCCTTTGAGATCGGGAAGTATCTCATGCTCATCTTGACGCCTGTCTCAAACTTTGAAATGCTAATAAGATCATCAACAAGCTCCTTCAGTCTCTTGGTCTGATTCAGCGCCCTCGAGAGGAAATCCTCGTTCACTTCCTCGTCGTTGATCGCGCCGTCAAGCAGTGTCTCGAGTGAAAGCTGTATGGCGAATATCGGAGTGCGAAGCTCATGCGCAACGTTTCCCATGAACTCATTCCTGTTTATGCGGAATGTCTTCGCCGTGTTGATCTCGTGGAGCGTTCGCTTCGCGATCATAATGAGTTCGTTCAGGGTGTAGTAGATCTCCTTGTTGTGAACCCTTCCTCCGCGTATAAGCTCAAGGTCTTCGATCAAATCGTTAAGCTCGTCGGACTTCTTGTCGAAATCGTCTTCCTCTTCCGAAGAATCGTCGGGAAGTTTAAGCTTTTCGGAGAAGTTGAAGAGCTGTTTAAGCGGCGCAGTGATCTCACGCTGAATGAAGACGAATGAGAAAATGAAAATTGCAACTGCAGAAAGCGAAACTGCAATGAGGGCATCGTTTGAAGCGTTGAAGAGCTTTGCGAGAAGGATTATGATGATAAGAAAGAGTAACGCAATCAGGACGGAATATTTTGTAAGGACGTTTACTTTCTTCATTTCATAATGAACGCTGTTATTTTGCGTCCTTGAATCTGTAGCCCAGGCCTTTTATGGTCTCGATATACTCCGCGTATTCTCCGAGTTTTTCCCTCACCTTTGCAACGTGCACGTCAACTGTCCTGTCGACCACATATATGTTCTCGCCCCATATCCTGTTAAGAAGTATCTCCCTGGAATAGACCTTGCCCCTGTTTGACATAAGGAAGTGCAGAAGCTGAAATTCCTTCTTTGGAAAGAAAATTTCCCTGTCCTTGATCTTTACGCTGTGGCTTGCAGTGTCAATCTCGAGGTTCTTGAACTTAATGTTCTCTCCGAAAGATATCTGAACGGGCCTTTCATTCTGGCTTCTGCGCATGACGGA
Organism: uncultured Ignavibacteriaceae bacterium; assembly: GCA_964615795.1. Taxonomy (GTDB): domain Bacteria; phylum Bacteroidota; class Ignavibacteria; order Tepidaquicellales; family Tepidaquicellaceae; genus JADJAH01. Next base: position 23,943 of record CAZTQR010000030.1, on the reverse strand, counting down.
TTTCAACCTTGCAAGAACCTTGCGCGGTGAGATGGGCTTTGTGATGTAATCGTCTGCGCCGATCTCGAGTCCGAGGATCTCATCTATCTCGTTCTCTTTGGCAGTAAGGAAGATCACGGGTATCTTTGATGTTGCCGGATTGCCTTTCAGCTGTTTGCAGACTTCGAATCCGTTAAGTTCGGGCATCATGATGTCAAGAAGTATGACGTCCGGATTTGTGGCGGCAAGATCGAGTGCTTCCTTGCCGTTGCTTGCTGTAAGAACCTCAAATTCATTCTCCCTTTCGAGGTTGTATTTTAATATATCAACAATGTCCTTTTCATCATCCACCACCAGTATCTTCTTCTTCATGTATTGTCCGTGTTTTTTCATACAACTTAGCTACCCATGATTAACTAAATGTAAATTTTTCATTTAAAAATTATCTCCCTTCCGCTCTTAGCCGATTTGTAAATGGCATCCACAATCTCCATTACCTTTACGGCATCCTCGCCGCTGGATATGATGTTGTGGTTTCCTCTGACGGCGCCAACAAAATGCTGAAGTTCATACTCATAGCTCTTCTTGAACACATTGGAAGGCATTGCTATTTTCTTCGGTGTTATGTTGTATAGATTTCCATCCATCTTCTTAAAGATCCTGAAAGGATTTATGGACGAACTTCCTTCTTTTCCGTAAACATTGCAGTAGAACAGTTCTCCTTCCCTCAGCATGCTCCAGCTTGCCTCAATAGTAAGAACGGTGCCGTTCTTGAATTTGATGAGCGCAATGGATGAATCCTCAACGGATTTTGTATTGTGAAAGTAATTGGTCGCACTAACACTTTTCACATCCGGAAAGCTGAGCAGCCACATTCCGAGGTCAAGCATTGCAATGCCGTTGTCCAGGAAGACGCCTCCGCCTGCCTTCTCCTTCTCAAGTATCCACTTCTGATTTGAGCTCTGCGGCTTCACCCATCCCGTCTTCACATAAAATACCTCTCCTATCTCTTTTGCCTTTGTAAATGTCCTCTGCATCATCATATCGTTCCTGAACCTGTTGTTCATGGCCACCATCACTTTCCGCTTGTTCTTCTTTGCAGAATCAACGATGTCCTTTGCTTCCTTATAGTTTCTTGCGATCGGCTTTTCCACAAGAATGTCCTTGCCTGCATTGAGGCATTCAACGGCAATCTCCTTGTGCATGTGAGTCTGAGTCGCAATTATTACGGCATGCATCTCCTCGTTCTCCGAAAGCATCTCTCCGGAGTCCCGGTAAAACTTCTTTATGCCGTACCTGGAAGCGATTCGCTTGCATTTCTGGGAGTCGTTGTCGCATACGGCCACTATCTCAACGCCGTTCATTTTAGATAAGACCGGAAGGTGAATGATCTGGGCTATTCCGCCCAAACCTACAATGCCGAGTTTGATCTTTTCCATTCAGCGGGAAGTATTAAAAAAAAATGTCAAGACACCCAAATCACATATAAGTATTACTTACCGTTGCTTTCTTCCGAACCTGGCGGAGTTGGGTAACGTTATATTGTTCGGGGCTTGACAAAATCAATACGCGGCAATATACTTAAGAGGACTTAAACATTAAATATAATCCGAATATTCCTATGAGAATATTTGCGATCCACATGCCGATGAACGGCGTAACGAGCCCCCGGTCTGCAAGCTTCTCGCCTCCTATGAGGGATATCCAGTAAAGAAGGAAGAAAAGAAGCGAGAACCCCGCCGCTATTCCGAATCCACCCTTCCTGACGCGGTATCCAAGAGGTGCGCCAACAAGAATGAAAACTACGCAGGCAAAAGGGATCGAATATTTCTTGAAGATCTCCACATCGTAAGAGTCGATCTGCTTGCCGGTGGATACTTTGGAGGCCGTGACATTCCTGGATTCACTGACCCTGCTAAATATGGTCCTTACGATCTGTGTAATGCTGTCCTGCAGTGTCCCCGAGGTTGTGCGCGCGATTGATGTGTCGCCGGATGATGTGCCGGAAAGAAACTGCGACTGCCCGGTCTTCGGAATCCCTGTTGTGAATGAAGTGTCCCTGTAGTTGAGTGAGGAAAGCCGCTTAATATCCCTCATCACATTGTCGCTGAATTTGAACGGAATTGAATCTCTCAAGACCTCAAGGCTGTCAACTATCTTCTTCATCGCATCCGCCGAGAGTTCCCTGTCGCCCCGGGAGAAAGCGCTTTCACTGGATTTAGTGAATCCGAATCCGTCCGCTTTGAACATGAGCCGGTGCCTGTCAAATTTTATCCTTCTGTAGTTCTTCGACGGATCAGAAGTGCTGAGCTGATGTATCTCCCCGTCCTCGAGCTCCATGATTATGTTCTTGAAGTCGCTCGAGAAGCTTATGTTTCCCTTCCTTGCAGTAAGCGTGTTTCTGAAATCCGGGCTTGAGTTGTCTGTGATGTAAACTCCCTCGATCTCATTGCTGTTCGGAAACGTCTTCTGAACAAGTATCTGCGCTCCCTGTATGTCGCTCGAGAACTTGCCCGCTTCAAGCATGAATGTCGGCTTCGTCCTGGAAATGTCGTAAAGAAGGACCCGCGCTTTGTGGTTAGCTTCCGGAAGCACATCGTTATTGAACCGTATCATAAGGTAGAACATGATGAAGGAAAGGATCACAAGAGGGAGCATTAGGCGGTAAAGGCTTATTCCGCCCGACTTGATGACCGTTATCTCATTTGTTGAGGAGAGCGAGCCAAACGACATGAGAGAAGCCACAAGCATCGCCATAGGAACCGCCAGCGTAAGCATCCATGCAAGGTTGAGGGCTATGAGCTGGATTATGATCCATGTGCTCAGTCCCTTTCCCACAAACTGGTCAAGCGACTTGATCAGAAACTGGAACAGGAAGATGAAGATCACGATCGACAGAGCGAAGACGAACGGTCCCGCAAATGTCCTCAGCACATATCTGTCAATCAGCATCCTGTTATAGCCTGCGATTTGGTTTTCGTTAGGTTATTTGAGTACGTTGAGTTCCTTGCCGACCTTCACAAAGGCCGCAATGCATTTGTCGAGATGCTCGCGGGTATGCCCGGCGGAAAGCTGGACTCTGATCCTCGCAAGGCCTTTGGCAACCACGGGATAAAAGAATCCGATAACATAGATCCCTTCTTCAAGCAGTTTCGCTGCCATATCCTGCGAAAGTTTCGCATCGTAAAGCATGATCGGCACTATCGGGTGCACACCGGGCTTTATGTCGAATCCCGCCCCGGTCATCTTTTGCCTGAAGTATGTTGTGTTTTCCTCAAGGCGGTCGCGGAGTTCGGTGGTACTGCTCAGCAGGTCAAACACTTTTATGGAAGCGCCGACAATCGACGGAGCAAGTGAGTTTGAGAAAAGATAAGGCCTGCTGCGTTGTCTGAGCATGTCAATTATCTCCTGTCTGCCGCTTGTGAATCCTCCCATTGCTCCGCCGAGCGCCTTACCGAGCGTGCCGGTAATGATATCAACTCTTCCGATCACATCGTTCATCTCAATTGAACCTCTGCCCGTTTTCCCCAGAAAGCCAGTGCAGTGGCACTCGTCTGTCATTACCATTGCCTCATACTTGTCGGCGAGGTCGCAGATGCCTTTGAGATTTGCAATAACGCCGTCCATTGAGAACGCTCCGTCTGTGCAGATCAGTATCTGCTTTGCTCCTTTACTGCGTGCCTCTTTCAGCTTCTCTTCAAGGTCACTCATGTCGTTGTTCCTGTATCTGTAGCGCATCGCCTTGCAGAGCCGCACACCGTCAATGATGCTTGCATGGTTAAGCTCGTCCGAGATTATGGCATCCGTTTCGCTGAGAAGCGGCTCGAACACTCCGCCGTTGGCATCAAAACATGCCGCGTAAAGTATCGTATCGTCAGTGCCAAGAAATTCGCTGATCTTCTTTTCCAGAGTCTTGTGAATGGTCTGCGTTCCGCAAATGAATCTCACCGATGACATTCCAAAGCCGTATTCATCAAGCGCTTTGTGTGCGGCGGCAATTATTTCCGGATGAGAAGATAACCCAAGATAATTGTTGGCGCAGAAGTTTAAGACCGTTTTGCCGTTTACGGTTATCTCTGCCCCCTGCGGAGTTTCAATTATTCTCTCGGTTTTGTAAAGCCCCTGTTCCTTTATAGATTCCAGTTCCTTGCCAAGTGCGGATTTGAATTGAGTGAACATTCGTAGGATATGTTTAAGTTGTTAGTGTCGTTTGAATTACTGCAAAATAAACTTTCCGCATCAAGAAAATAATGCAGAATGCGGGTAAGTTCCGGGAGGATCAATGAGTGCGAATTATCATAAGCGGCGAACAGTTTTATCTTCATTCATATTTATAACAAAGAGGATGATTCGGTACATCACAGAAAGTCCGGTGCCATCCAAACAAATCACCTTGTAAGTTTCTAATCAGAGGTATTTTGAATATCTTGCCCGGCAAAAATGAAGAGATCAGAATTAAAAAGAGTTGCTGAAGAGGTTGTTGAGCGGCTTGCCGGAAATTACCCTGACGCAAAATGTCATCTCGACTTCAGGAACGAATTTGAACTGCTCATCTCAACCGTGCTGGCCGCACAGTGTACAGACGTGAGAGTGAATATGGTCATGGTTCCGCTCTATGAGTCAAAATACAGGAAGCCCGGTGACATCCTCAGCGACGGAGTTGATAAATTCCGGGAAGAGATCAAATCGGTGAACTTCTTCAACAACAAATCAAAAGCTGTCATTTCGATTTGCGATACGCTGGTAAAGGAATACGGCGGAAAGGTGCCGGACACGATGGAAGAGCTGACGAAGCTTGCGGGTGTCGGCAGAAAGTCTGCAAGCGTGGTTCTCGGAAATTGCTTCGGCAAGGAAGATGTGATAATCGTTGATACGCATCTCAAGAGGGTTGCATCAAGGATCGGGCTTATAAAAGAATCGGATCCCGACAAGATCGAATCCGAACTGAAGAAGATAATCCCGCCTGATAAACAGTTCAGATTTTCGATGAGGATCGGAGAGCACGGAAGGCAGGTCTGCAAGGCCCGCAATCCGGACTGCGGAAAGTGCTTTCTCAGCGATATATGCAAATCGGCATTCAGGACCTAAGTCTTACAAAACTCAATTTCAAATATGAAGAAGAAGCTTCCCGACCTTTCAAAGATCAGCTTTGTGCTTATGGACCTTGACGGTTGCCTCTCGACGGGGCATATCGTTTACCTCAGCAACGGCACTGACCTGAAGATCTTTCACACGCATGACGGATACGGTATCACACGGGGAAGGGAACTGGGGCTTAAGTTCGCAGTCATAAGCGGCAAGAGTTCAAAGGTGAACAAGCTCAGAGTGAACCGTCTTAAGATCGATCACCTGTTTGAGGATACCGAAGACAAGACCGTGCCTTATCAGGCGCTCAAGAAGAAATACAGGCTGAAGGACGAGAACTTCGCATACATTGGTGATGATGAATTCGACATTCCGCTTCTGAAACTTGTCGGATTTTCATCCTGTCCCAAAAGCGGCATAGAGGAAGTTAAGAAGCATGTGCATTACGTCTGCAAAAAAGACGGCGGAGACGGAGCTGTAAGGGAGATCATAGACATGATACTTAAGGCAAAGAAACTGATCTGAGGAGTTCAGGCAGTCCGCCTGATTGCACGGGCTGAGACTTTTGATGAGATCAGAAGAAATGCAAACACCGCGCCGGCAATTGCTCCGGCAGTTACATCCACAGGGAAATGAACTCCGATCACAACCCGGGACAGGCTTACAAGCAGGGCCCACAAAAGCGGAACCAGCGCCAGATACCTATTTCTCCGCGGAACAACATTGTAAACAATGAAAGACATCGCCGTACCAAGGAAAAAAGAAGATTGCGCATGTCCCGAGGGAAAAGAAAAAGTGGTATCTCCTGACCAGCTTGAAAGTATGGGCGGATATACATCCGAAAAATCTGAAATGCGCAACTCCGTCCTTTGCCTCAGATAATTTTCCTTTTCCTTCATTGGCATTGCAAAGAACTCCCTTCCTCCGTTCTCTATCACTCCCTTCTCCACAAAGTACAACTGCGAAGGCCGAGGCTCACGTACTATTTCCTTTGTATAGAGCTGTGAGAATGCAAGCGTCGCAAGTTCAATGAGGATAAGGAGGCCGATGAATTCCGCAAGATAGCGCATTCTCTTTCCGGATGTCCGGAAGTGGAAGTAGAGGTAAGCCGAAAAAACGGACACTATGGCGATTGATCCGGCAATTCCTCCTGACTCCGTGACAAAGTACCAGAAGGGCGCAAGTGAATCAGTGTTCCTGTAACTGCTGAACCCGAGAGGAAATGTGAAGACAAGCAGTGCAAGCAGAGCGACAGAAAGCAATGCGCTCATGTAAATGAAACTGTTGTCCCTGAAAGTCTTTTTCAAGTGCCCGGTTCAGATTCAGGAATTGTCTTCAGTCCTTTATCCACCAGACCGCTTTACGGTCGTTCATCTGGTGGGCGTTCTTCCAGCCCGCCTGCCTCATCAGCATGAACATCTGTCCTCTGTGGTGTGCTTCATGCTCAATTATGTGGTAGATGATCCACTTCTTCGTGAGGTTAAGGTCCCCGCGCTTGCTCTTCATGACTACAGTCTTTTCCAGGTCTTCGTCATTCAGTCCGCATACATATTCAAGGAACAACTTTCTCGTATCATGAAGCGCGGAAGCATAATACTCAAGCGGAAGAGGTGTCTGCGGCGGAGCTGATTCACCCGAAGGATCGAACCACCTGTCAAAGTAGCATCTGTCCTTAAGCTCATCAGGAAGTTTTTCTCCGGAGATCACTTCCAGCCAGTGTATGTCAACTTCGCACAGGTGAAGCACATATGAGCCGATCGGATACTCACCGGCGTAAGGAGGAATGAAAAGCTGTTCTTCAGTCAGTGTGCAGATCCCTTTCAATGTCTCTTCACGTATGTCTTCAAGCATCCATTTCAGGAGGCCGGTCTGTTCTTTGCTCATTTTTGGATTTGATCAAAAAACGAGAAACTCCTTTGGAAAGAAGCCTCTCGTTTCGTCAGTTCTTAGGTTATGTGAATTCTCAGCTCAGTTTGGACAACGCTTCTCTGAAATCATTCATTATAGAATTGATCTGCTCAAGCGTGCATGTGCCCACTGAGACTCTGTACCATGTGGAATCCGGGGATGAGCCGAATGAAGCGAACGGCACAAGAGCCATCTTTGCATCTTCGATCAGAAAATCCGTGATATCCTGAGTGCATGAGATCACTTTGCCGTCCGGCTTTTTCTTTCCGATCAGATCAACCTTTACGGTCATGAATATTGAAGCCTGCGGAGCGATCGCATCTACATTGTAGCCTTCATTCTTCAGCTGAATGAACCTGTCATAGAATCCGTGAAGCCTGTCCGCAATCTCAACCTTGAACTTTGACAGATATTCATCAACCGCTTTCTCATTTGCAAGGAACCTCGAAACAGCGACCTGCTCTGCCTTTGGTGCCCATGCACCCATATGGGAAGTGATTGATTTCATCTTGTCAATGAGTTTCTTCGGGCCGAATCCCCATCCCACTCTCACACCTGTTGAAGCAAACACTTTGCTGATGCCGTCAACGAATATCGTGTAATCCTTCATGCCAGGATCTATGCTTACAGGATTGTAATGCTTTGTGTCGCCGTGAGTCAATTGCCAGTAAACCTGATCATACAGTATGTAAACCGGCTTTGCCTCAGAACCGCGCCGGTCATTTTCCTCAAGTACAAGCTCGCAGATGTTCCTGAGTTCCTGTTCGGAAAAAGCCGTGCCTGTCGGATTGAGCGGTGAGCAAAGGGAGATCAGATTGGCTTCCCTAATGAACGGCCTTAGTTCATCCGCCGTTGGCATAAAATTGTTTTCGGGCCGCGTTTCAACCGTGATGGCCCTCGAACGCGTCAGATGCGTGTAATGATTGTTGTTCCATGAAGGTACGGGGAAGATCACTGTCTCATCAACATCAACAACCGTATTGTAAGCGGCGAAGATGACCGGCCTTGCCCCGCTTGTAACCAGTATCTCATCGGTACCGTAATTGAGGCCAAGCCTCTTTGACATGTATTTTGAAATTTCTTTCCTGAGGTCCATGGAACCTTCGGCAGGAGGATAGTTCGTCTCGTTCTCATCGTATGCTCTCTTGATCTCATCCCTTAGCCCCTGCGGAATCGGAAATATCTTCGGATTAAAGTCTCCGATGGTAAGGTTGGAAATCTTCTGACCTTTGGCGATCTTCTCATTTATCTGCCAGGCCAGAAAAATAATCTCCGAGCCGATCAGGGTCTCTGCCATTGAGGAAACGATGAGGTTCTTTTCTTTTAAGTCAGCTGTAGCGGTAGCCATAACGATTGGGATTTAATTGTGATGCAATATACTTATTGAAGCAGAGAAATTTCACTCAAAACGAGGCGGCAAATCAGGATTGTGATTTGGAAAGATTGCAGGGATTGCGATTGCTCCGGCATTCAGAGATTTTTATTGGACTTTTCATTAAGCTTCAATTAAGTATTTTCGCAACTTAATTTTATCTCAAATGTCACAGACAGACTCTAAACAGCTTAAAGACCAGGAGAACCGCGAATGGATGGAATCGCTGGATTTTGTCCTTAGCTCGCAGGGCCCGGAAAGGGTGAACGAGCTGTTGAGGATACTTCAGGCGAGAGCGATGAAGAACGGTGTTGATGTTCATTTTTCGGCAAACACTCCTTATGTAAATACTATTCAGCCCTTTGAACAGCCGGTTTATCCGGGAAGCAGGGAGATCGAGAGAAGGATCAAGAGTATAATACGCTGGAATGCAATGGCCATGGTGGTCAGGGCAAACAGGGAACTTGACGGGATCGGAGGGCACATTTCCACATACGCTTCGGCGGCCACGCTGTACGAAGTTGGTTTCAATCACTTTTTCCGGGGGCCGGAGCATCCGAGCGGCGGTGACCTTGTATATTTTCAGGGGCATGCGGCGCCGGGAATTTACGCAAGGGCCATGCTTGAAGGGAGAATACAGGAAGAAGACCTTGCGAATTTCAGGAGAGAGCTTTCTTCAAAGCGCGGGCTTTCATCTTATCCTCACCCGTGGCTGATGCCGAGATTCTGGCAGTTTCCCACAGTTTCCATGGGACTGTCGCCCATCATGGCAATTTATCAGGCAAGGTTTTGCAGGTATCTTGAAGACAGGGGAATCAAAGACACCTCACAGCAGAAGGTCTGGGCTTTCCTTGGAGACGGTGAAACCGATGAGCCGGAATCCCTCGGCGCCATAACGCTTGCCTCGCGGGAGAAGCTCGATAATCTGATATTTGTCATCAACGCAAACCTGCAAAGACTTGACGGGCCCGTCCGCGGAAACGGAAAGATCATTCAGGAGCTTGAGGCGATCTTCAGAGGCGCAGGATGGAATGTAATTAAAGTTATCTGGGGCGGCGACTGGGATCCGCTTCTTGAAAAAGATGATTACGGTTTGCTTGTTGAAAGGATGAATGAAGTGGTTGACGGGCAGTACCAGAAGTACTCTGTATCAGACGGCAGTTTCATCCGTGAAGATTTCTTCGGAAAGGACCCGAGAATAAGGGAACTGGTGAAGAACCTGTCTGATGAACAGCTTGCCAGGCTAAAGCGGGGCGGCCATGATCCCGATAAAGTTTACGCCGCATATCAGGCGGCAGTAAGTCACAAGGGTTCGCCGACTGTAATACTTGCAAAGACCATCAAAGGATACGGGCTCGGAGAGTCGGGCGAAGGCAAGAACATATCCCATCAGCAGAAGAAGCTCAATGAACAGGAGCTCAGGGAGTTCAGAAGCAGGTTCGGTATTCCTATCTCAGATGAAAATGTCTCTGAGGCGCCGTTCTACAGGCCTTCCGAAGACAGCGAGGAGGTCAAATACATAATTCAGAGAAGGAATGAGCTTGGAGGATTTCTTCCGTCAAGGAGCGGCAAGTCATCGCCCCCGCTGACAATGCCTTCACCGGAATTGTTTGAAGAGTTTCTGAAAGGCTCCGGAGGAAGGGAAGTTTCGTCAACAATGGCGTTTGTTCAGATGCTTACTAAGCTTCTGAAAGATGCGAACATAGGAAAGTTCATTGTTCCGATCGTTCCTGACGAAGCAAGGACCTTTGGAATGGAGTCACTCTTCAGACAGGTCGGCATCTATTCTCATGTAGGGCAGATATATGAACCGGTTGACAAAGGAAGTCTGCTGTACTATAAAGAGGAGAAGACGGGTGCGATTCTTGAAGAAGGGATAACCGAGGCCGGGTCAATGTCTTCATTCATTGCCGCAGGCACATCGTACGCAGTTCACGGAGTGAACATGATCCCGTTCTTCATATTTTATTCAATGTTCGGATTCCAGAGGATCGGCGATCTTGTATGGGCGGCGGCTGACAGCAGGACGCGCGGATTCCTTATCGGCGCAACCGCCGGCAGGACAACTCTCAGCGGAGAAGGGCTTCAGCATCAGGACGGAAACAGCCATGTGCTTGCGCTTCCCGTACCGAATCTTAAGGCTTATGATCCCGCTTATGCTTATGAAATGGCCGTGATAATCAGGGACGGGCTGAAGAGGATGTATGAAGATCAGGAAGACATTTTCTATTACATCACGGCGATGAATGAAAATTACCACATGCCGGAAATGCCTCAGGGAGCGGAAGAAGGGATCATCAGGGGAATTTACAAATTCAGGGCATCCGTCCGGAAGCCCGAAGACCCCAAGGTGCACCTGTTCGGAAGCGGATCGATACTTAATGAGTGCATAAAGGCGGCGAAACTTCTTGAAGAGAAGTTCGGAGTTTCTGCTGACGTGTGGAGCGTTACGAGTTACAAGGAGTTGTATTCGGATGCACTGAGCACAGAACGAAGGAACATTCTCAATCCCGATGCAAAGGAGATCCCGTACATTACAAAAGCTCTCGGCGGCGAAAAGGGGGTCTTTGTTGCAGCAACGGATTACATTAAAGCGCTTCCGGCAATGATCAGCAAATGGGTGCCGGGCAGGTTTGAAATACTTGGCACAGACGGTTTCGGAAGAAGCGACGGAAGACATCAGTTGAGAGATTTCTTTGAAGTTGATCACAGGTACATTACGGTAACAGCTCTGAGCGGACTTATGAAAGAAGGATGCATGAATGAGGAAGTGGTGAAGAAGGCCGTGAAGGCATTGAACATTGATCCGGAAAAACCAAATCCGGCAACGGTATAAGCAAACAAATTTATGCTGAAGGAAATTGTTCTCCCGGAAGTTTCCGATAACGTGGACTCCGGTGATGTAGTGAAAGTACTGGTGAAGGCGGGTGAAGAAGTCAAAGCCGATCAGCCGCTTATCGAACTGGAAACAGACAAGGCCTCATTTGAAGTGCCTTCAACTGACTCGGGTGTGGTCACTGAAGTCTGCGTACAGCAGGGCGAGAAGATAAAGATAGGCCAGGTTATTGTTAAGCTGGAGACGGACTCATCCGCGGATGCTAAAACGGAATCCGCTCCAAAGACTCTGCCGGTTGAAGATGTAACTCCGGACAAGACCGAGCCAAAGTCACAAAAAGAAAAGACACCTGAAGAAGCAAAGCCCGGAAACATTGAGGCACCATTTATAAGCGAACATCAGGAACTTCCCGGAAGCAATGCTCCGGCATCGCCGTCTGTGAGAAGGCTTGCCCGCGAACTTGGAGCGGACATCACAAGAGTCAAAGGTACGGGTACATCGGGAAGGATCACGGAAGAGGATGTCAAAAGGCATGTGAAGGAAGTGATGTCTGGAGTTTCGGCAATGCCCTCTGCGGGTATTGTTCAGAAGCCTCTTCCTGATTTCAGAAAGTGGGGTGAGGTGAGAATTGAGCCGATGAACAAAGTAAGGATGATAACGGCCGAATCAATGTCGTATGCCTGGACGACGGTTCCCATGGTTACTCAGTTTGATAAGGCAGACATAACAGCCCTTGAGGAGTTCCGCAAGAAATACGGCTCGGAAGTTGAGAAAGAGGGAGGCAGATTAACTGTCACTTCCATACTTACTGCGGTGGTCGCACTTGCGTTGCGTGAATTTCCGCAGTTCAACACAAGCATAGATCTTGCAAGGCGTGAGATCATTTACAAAGAATACTGCAACATCGGGATTGCCGTGGATACAGACCGCGGGCTCCTGGTACCTGTAGTGAAGAATGCAGACAAGAAAAGCATAACCGAGCTTTCGGTGGAGATAAGCGTGCTTGCCGAGAAATGCAGAAGCAAGAAGATAATGCCGGAAGAAATGGACGGAGGGAATTTCACTATCTCAAACCTTGGGGGAATCGGCGGAACTGCTTTCACTCCTATTGTATATTCGCCTCAGGTTGCTATTATCGGAGTTTCAAGATCTTCATGGGAACCGGTGTATAACGCAGGCAGTTTCATTCCAAAGCTTATGCTTCCGCTTTCACTGACCTATGACCACAGGATAATTGACGGCGCCGATGCGGCGAGATTCCTGAGATGGGTTTGCGATGCGCTGGAAAATCCGCTTAGGATATTTCTCTAATCATCGCCGAAGTTCTTTCTCCTGAGATTCTTTTTTCCCGAATGCAGTTTCTTCTTTTGAAGCCGCTCTGCCACCGATCCTGAAGTCGGCCTCGTTTTCTTCCTTGGCTTCGTTCTTTTCAGCGATTTGATCAAGAGCTCATTCAGTTTTTCAATTGCCTTCAGCTTGTTAAGATACTGAGACCTCTCTTCATCAGATGAAATAATAATTATTCCTTCCCCGGAGATCCTGCTCTTCCGTCTGTTCTTCAGAAGTTGTTTCTCTTCATCTGTAAGGAGCGAACTTCTGTATATGTCAAAGTGAATCTGAACTCTTGTCTCGACCTTGTTCACATTCTGTCCGCCCTTTCCTCCGCTTCGCGAGGTTGTAAATTCCGCTTCCGGTGAAAAGTCCCTGAGCGCTGTTGTCATCATCAGTCCGGGTTACTTTTTCGGTCTGTAAATATGAGTGCTTTGTCCGAAGAACACATCAGCGGCCTCCATTATGGTCTCAGACAAGGTAGGATGCGGATGTATTGTGAGTCTGATGTCTGCGGCATTTGCCCCCATTTCTATTGCAAGCACCCCTTCCGAGATCAGATCGCCGGCGTGAGGCCCTGCAATTCCAATCCCAATGATCCGGCTTGTCTTTGGATCAATAATCAGCTTTGTGAGGCCGTCTGTCCTTCCGAGAGTGAGCGCCCTTCCGGAAGCCGCCCACGGGAACTTTGCAACTTCATGCGGAATGTTCTTCTCCTTTGCTTCCGATTCGGTCAGTCCTGCCCAGGCAATTTCCGGATCGGTGAATACAACAGCCGGGATAGCCTTCGGATCAAAGATTGCCTTTGAACCGTGTATCACTTCAACTGCCAGCCTGCCTTCATGTGATGCCTTGTGGGCGAGCATTGGTTCTCCTGCAATATCTCCGATTGCATAAATATTCTTTACGTTGGTTCTGCATGAATCGTCGGTTACGATGAATCCCTTCGGATCCACTCTGAGTCCCGCCTTAGCCGGATCAAGTGATCCTGCATCCGGCTTTCTGCCTATTGAGATCAGCACTTTGTCAAATATGCCTTCGGATATCTCGCCCGAATTATTCTCAAAGCTAACCTTTGCTTTTCCGTTTACGCTTTCAATGCTCTTAACCTTTGTATTGGTCATTATCGCTTCAAATTTCTTTGAAAGGTTTTTCTGAAGAACGGCAACAAGGTCCTTGTCTGCACCGCTCAGAATTCCGGGAAGCATCTCAGCAACTGTTATCTTTGTGCCAAGTGCGGAGTAAACCGTTCCAAGCTCAAGCCCGATGTAACCGCCGCCGATAATAAGCATGGATGAAGGGATCTCCCTGAGTTCAAGCGCGGATGTAGAATCCAGAATGAGCGAGGGGTCCGCTTCGAAACCGGGAAGCCTTGCAATTGAAGAGCCCGTTGCAATTATGAGGTTTGAAAAAGAGAACTGCTCCGACCTTCCGTCTGCATGCGCAACTTCAATGATCTGATCCGATACAAACTTTGCAGTACCCTTTATGTAGTTTATCTTTCTTTGTTTGGCAAGTTGCCCGAGACCTGACGTGAGTTTGCCTACAACTTCGTTCTTCCATTCCCGGAGTCTTGCGTGGTCAATTGAAGGCTTGCCGAAATCAATGCCGATGTTCTTTGCTTCGTCTGCGGAGTGGATAAGCTCTGCCGCATGCAGAAATGCTTTGGAGGGAATACAGCCTCTGTAAAGGCAAACGCCTCCAGGATTATTTTCTTTGTCAATCAAAGTCACGTTCATTCCAAGGTCGGCGGCAAGAAAAGCAGAAGCGTATCCGCCCGGTCCCGCACCAATAACTATCAGTTCTTTTTTTTCCAAAATTCTTTTCAGTTAATTGTCAAAACAGATTTCCTTTTTTAAACAAAATCAAGTTCTGAATTCGGCAATAAAATCAAAATGCATTTATTTCTGATAAGGCCGGATGAACAAACTCTTTTATGTTTCCAAACAATTGCGTTGCTGTTCACTTTTTTAGAATGCGTCCACTATTTAAGAAGAGGAATGCAAAAATTGACCTTCTTTCGGTGAAAAAAAGTGCAATTCCAGGCTGTTTTTGAGGGGCAAAATTTTTTTTTAAGCTTCAATTAATTCATTAAGTATTTTTGTAAAATTGTATATATTGCGGATATTTATAAAACAGCCGAAAGGATAAGCAATGAAACTTTTCAAGTACATTCTTTTAAGTCTGTTCATAACTTCCGCTGTGTATGCTCAAAATGTGAAGATAACAGACTACGATATACCGGTAAGTTCAGCAAGACAAGCAATTCTCAATGGATTTTACAATTGGTCAGAAACAGATCCCAAAGATACAACAGCCCCTAAAAATGTAACCAGCGATTTCAGGGTTGACGCTTTGTACACCCAGTTCTACTCATCCCCGGCCTGGGCATGGAACGTTGGCCTTACAGGTGCGATCTTTGGAAAGAGGGATGATACTACAAGGTATTCGTACACTTTCAATGCTGACGGAAGCAAATACTTCAGCAAAGACAAGGGCTTCTTTGCCAACGGTGCGTTCACTTCCTCATACACAAGGCAGAAGGAATTTGGCGTTGAAAACAGGCCGGTTATCAATCTTTTTGCAGGCCTTGGTTACGGAAGGCAAGTAGATGCAACACCTCTTGCAAAGGCTATCAGAATTGACGAGGAACTTAAGAAATCAAGAGTTACCTCAAAATTCCTCCCGAAGGAAACGATGCTCAAGATCGCGGCATTGATTGACAAGGAAGATGAATACAGAGACAAGTACAAGCAGATCTACGAAGCCATGCTTATAAAGGACATTCAGTCAGAAATAGCTGCTTCAGGTGTTGCTGATGCAACTCTTATGAATTCACTTGGATATTACAGAATTTCAAGTGTTCTGTTCGACAGGTTCACCGGCTCTGTAAATTACAACTTCACCAATCCGAGATACTACGGCGGTGATGTAAGACTCGGTGTGAGCTATCAGGTCCTGACAAGAAACGAGAAGATCGGCTCACCGAACCCGGCGCTTGAAGTAAGGGGAAGATACGGATATCCTATCGGACTCAATCATCAGTTGCTCTTCACACTCAACGGCAGAACATTCTTTGATTCAACATTTGCAAAGGTATGGGAAGCTGAAGGTGTTGCGGCTTACTGGTATAACCTCACAAACAGGATCCAGTTCAATCTGCAGTATAACCTCACGCTTCAGAGAGCATTCAGCCAGGTGTTTGTAAATAATGTTCTCGAAACAGTGTCGGATGATTACTCAACTGCAAACCACAGGATCTCAACAGGATTTGTTTTCTATCTTGAGAATTACATCACTCTTTCGATTCAGGGAGCTTATGATTATCTGCATAACACAGAATCGAGATTCTCGACAAACGTAATTGCTTCTTTCATCATATTCTAATTCAAAGAAGCTGAATTTGTAAGCAGGCGCCCCGCAACCCGGGGCGCTTTTATTTTATGCGGGTTGCATTGCCGGTCATTTGAACTGCGACCATTTTATTTCCGTCAAGCTCAAGTTCTACTATCAGTTCTTCGCCGGAGCGCGTCTTCAATGTTACGGGATTCGCGCTTCCTCTGAGTGCGTAAAATACAATTGCCGAGGACATTGCACCGGTTCCGCATGCAAGTGTCTCGCCTTCCACACCTCTTTCATAACTCCTTATCAAGAGCTTTCCTTTGCCCGCATCTTCAACCTTCACAAAATTAACATTTGCGCCTTCAGGCATCAGGTCTTTGTGCATGCGGATATTCCGCCCCCACTCTAAAACGTTCACCTCTTCAATTGATGAAATCTTAGGTCGTTCAATCTCGTCAATGAATACTACTATGTGCGGAGAACCGACATCCGCGTATGAGCAGTTGAGCATCTCCCACCATCCTTCAAAATGAACTTTCAGCTTGAAATTGGTTTTGAGCCTGCGCGGAGGCGGAAACTTCACTTTCACTTTCCCGTCATCCAAAAGCTGGGCATCGTAGATCCCGGAAACTGCTTCAATGGATATTCTTTCACTGCCGGTATGTTTGTTGTCTGCGGCAAATCTGGCGGTGCACCGCAGTCCGTTTCCGCACAGAGCATCGCCGGTACCGTCTCTGTTGAAATAGTTCATTTTGAAGTCGGCAATGCCTGACTTCTCCAGAAAGATCACTCCGTCCATTCCTTCGCCTTCGCCTGAAATGAGTTCAAGAACATGCCGCCTTTTATCGGAAATGTGATCATCAAGATTGTTCACCATAATGAATGTATTTCCGGCGCCCGAATATTTTTGCATCATCAGTTGAATACTCCTCTCGGATTTGATTGCTTGGTTACTTTGATGTCCCTGAGCTCCGGCGCCTTGATCCTTATCTCAAGTGAGAAACCCCTGTAAACTCCCGACGGATACCAGTTGAAGTTCATTTCCCATGAGTTCAGGTCTCTGTATGCAGTCACATACGGTGCGGCAATCGAACCGTTTATCAGGTCATAGCTTGTTGACACTCCGAATCTCCATTTCCGCGTAAGGTCAAATGAAATATTGCCTGAGATGTTTGATGATTTTACCGGGAAAAGCGGATTGAATCTCGAAACAGAATAATTGTATGCGATGCCTCCGCTCAGCGGTATGTTCACTCCGTACTCTTCATCGGGGTTTCTGGTTGATACATCTTTATAATCTCCGATCGTTCTGAGAGTGTCCGTCCTGTCAGAGAATGTGTTTGAGGTTGATGCCCTCCCGAATGCAAAGGTGCTGGAAAGACTGAGAGAGAAATTCGTAAGGTCCGCGAGCCCCTCGCCTTCATTCACAAGAAACCTGTTGATGCGCGTTCCCGAAGCCTGGTCAAATTTGTAGAGATTGAATCCCGCACCGCCCGATATATTGAGCAGGCTTCCGATGTTTGTCCTGTAAGAGAGCAGAACTTCGGAGAAGTTAAGCGAATCAGCGGCGAAGTTGTAGCTGAATCCCGCATCAAAATTAAGAAGCTGGAATTTATTCTCGGTGGAATCGTTAACGCGCGTTTTCATTTCAAATACATTTCCGAGTGAGAACGTTAGGCTTTGAAGCTCCCCGGAGGGTGCGCCTCCGAACACTTCCTTTTCGAAGATGGAATATTTGTTTTCACGTCCTGAAGTGTCTGTATAGCTTTTGTAATATCCCCACGCCAGTGAAGAAAAGTCGGGGCGGTATGAATATGTAACCGCAGGAGTAAGCGTGTGCCGGATGCCCGTGATCCCGAGTATCCTCGGTGTGAATATCCCTACAAGCCTTGTGGAAAAGCTCACTCCCATGTCAAAATACCTGAGCGCTTTTATTGCCTTTGCATCGTTCGTAATAACTGATCCTGTCTCTGCCGACCTTGTGATGTACTTGTTGTACCATATCTCGTTGTAATTGAAGAACGGCGAAAGCGTGATGAACTCAAAGCGCGGGGAGAAACCGAAGTTAACGAAGTTCCTGACTCCTGCACGAATATCCGTATAAACATTGCCCTCGGCCGAGGTTGACCGGATCCTTCTGTTCAGCAGGCTTCCGTAATAGGACACAAAGAAGCTTTCATAAAACTTTCTGCTTCTTGAATCCGCCGAAGACGATTCAAAAGGAAAGATCTGTGTCATGATAAGATTGACAAGAGGCAATCTTTCAAAGATGTCGTTTGTCTGAAGGTTCTGATCCCTGTAGTAATTCACATTTGCGGAGAACGGAGTTCCTTCCCAGTACTTCGAAAGCGTGAAGTTTGAAAGCACGTTCTGCCGGAGGAGTTCGGAAAGAGAATTGGTCGAGTTGTTAATGAGTTCTTTTCCGCTGAGAAACGAGAGATTTGCATCGATCTTTGTGGTTGGATTCACTTCCTGAAAGTGGCGTATGTTAAGCCCCCACTGATCGCTTTGCGTCGCGTTCAGATCGGTAGATTCACCGAGGCGTATCCTTGAGAATGCGCCTCCAATCTCGCCGTTGAAACTGTATTTCAGCGCATAGCGGAATCTGCCGTAAAGATCCAGCCGGCCCCTTGTAAAGTAGCTTCCCGTAACTCCAAGATCAGTGTAGTCATTGATCGCCCAGAAATATCCGAGTCTTGAGATATATGTACCGTATGTTGCATCATCCCCGAATGTCGGCGTAATGATCCCCGATGACCTTCCTGTCCTGTTCGGAAAGACCCCGAACGGTATCCAGAAGACAGGCACCCCTTCTATATAAAGGAACACGGACTGTGCGATGACCTTGTCGTTCGGGATCACTTTCATTTTAGGCGAGAGGAAATAATACTCGGGATCTTCACGGTCTTCCGAGGTTGTGTAAATTCCATTGCGGATAAAGAGCACCTCCGGATCAATCTTTTTGATCTTATCACCGAAGTAGTAGCCGACCTCCGCTTCGCTGAATCCCATAGAAACGCTTCCCTGCTGGGTGTTAAAATCATAGCGCAGAAGAGAGCCTTCATACTTCTGCTCACCCTGATACATTAGCGGCTGTTGAATGAGTCTGCCGGTCCCGGCAGTATCCGGGATACCGAATGCCTCAAGCACTTCAGTCTTCTGATCTACGGCAATTGTGCCCGCTTCAAGCTTCAGGTCCTTGTATCTGAGCACGGCGGAATTGTAGAGAAAGACCTTCTTATCCGTAAGATCATAGATAAGAGAATCTTTCGCTTCATAAATTATTACATCCTCAACGCCGTCCCGCGGCGAAAATGAAGTGTCAGGCTGAACCCTGCCTGTAGTTACAATTGCCGAATCCGTGAAAGCGTTTCCTGAGGTATCTCTGATGATCTGAGAGTGAGCCGTTGCGGCGGCAAGAAACGCTGTTAATGAAAGCAAGAGTCTGATCACGAAAATATTTTACGCAAATCAGAACACTAATGAAATGAAGTTATCAGCAGGTCCGGGCTCTGCCAAGGCTTGCGGTTAAAGCCGGTTCAGCGGTAATACTCATCCTCATAACCTCCGAAGCTCTCTCCTGAAAGCATGCTTCCGACAAGGTCCTTGTACATGACTGTCGATTCGATCTCGTCCTTTGCGATCTTTGAATTCTGATGCAGTCCGTCAAGTACAAATTCCATCAGCGATGCAAGCTCGAATTCGCTTTCATAGTATTGCGGAAACTTCTTCACGAAATCCTCAAGGCCTTCCACTTTGCGGAGTTCCTTCAGGTATTCGCTGAAAGGCATGTCATCCTTTATATTGACTTTGCCTCCGAACTGAAACCAGTCAATAATGGAAGAGTAAGGATCGCGGTTCTCCTTTTCCTGCGCGCCCTTCTTCTTTTTTGAAAGCGGGTCCGGGAAGTATTTTCTGAAGATCTCTTTGACCGATTTTGAGATCAGGGCCTTTGCAACCTTTACCGAGCCTTCCTGCTCGCCTTCGAAAACAAGCTCAACCTTGCCTGTGATTCCCGGAAGGATCGAAAGGATATCGCACATCCTCGGCATGATAAAATCTTCACCGTTCATTATGGCACGCCTTTCAGAATTACTGATGAGATTTTCCATAGATGAAATTGTGAGACGGGCGCTGACTCCCGACTTCTGATCAACGAACTCGCTCACGCGCGCCTGCATTGCTGTCATCTCAATGATCTCACGGAAGTAATAAGGTATGGAGACCTTCAGTTTATTGTCACGGTTTGTCCAGGAATATTCTTCCGTGATCCGAATTCCGTGATCCAGCTCTTTCGGATAATGTGTGATGATCTGAGAATCAATCCTGTCTTTGAGGGGAGTGATGATGTTTCCGCGGTTAGTATAATCTTCAGGATTTGCCGTGAATACCATAAGTATGTCAAGCGGGATCCTGATATTGAATCCTCTGATCTGTATATCCTTTTCCTGCATGATGTTAAGCAGTCCCACCTGAATACGCGGCTGAAGATCGGGGAGTTCGTTTATCACAAAGATTCCGCGATTGGTCCTCGGAATGATTCCGAAGTGAATTGCGCCTTCATGAGAGTAATGCAGTCTTTGATTTGCCGCCTTGATCGGATCAATGTCACCGATAAGGTCGGCTATGTTGACATCCGGCGTAGCAAGTTTCTCGCTGTAGCGCTGGTCTCTTGCAATCCATTCAATTTCGGTTTCGTCACCTTTTTCATTTATCATGTCCACGGCAAACTTTGAAATTGGCATGAAAGGATTGTCATTGATCTCAGAACCTTTTACAATCGGAACATATTCGTCAAGCAATTCCGGCAGCAGCCGGGCGAGCTTGGTTTTTGCCTGGCCGCGGAGCCCGAGGAGAAGGAGGTCATGCCGTGCAAGAAGCGAGTTGATGACTGACGGGATCACGGTATTTTCGTAACCTATGATGCCGTCAAACAGAGTGCTCTTGTTTCTGATCCTTTCAATCAGGTTGCTTCGTATCTCGTCTTTGACCGGGCGGACTTTGTATCCGGAGCTTTTGAGCCGGCCAAGGGTCTTTAGTTTTGTCAGATCTGTATTCAAATTGCAGGATTCGGATTATTGGATTAATTGATTATGGAGACAAAAGGAAAGTCTCCGGGCACAAAACCGGGACAGACTTCCGTTAAGTTCCTGTGGTTGAATAAAAAGAATTCCGGGGAATCAGCCGTTGTACTGAATGTAAGAATTCAGAAGTTCTATCTTCTCATCCTTAAGATTCATATCGTAAAGCATCAGGTCTCTCATAGATACCATACCTATGAGGTCATTTCCCTCACGTACGGGAATATGCCTTATCTTTTCCTGTTTCATTATCTGAAGAGCATATTCGGGAGTATCGGTTGATTCAACGAGTATGACCCTACCCGTCATTACAGTTTCGACAGGCGTTGACATGAGGTCGAGGTCCTTTGCGATGCATCTCCTCAGCAGATCGCGTTCAGAGAATATTCCTTTCAGCGTGAGTTTGTCTGACTGTTCAAGTACAGGCACTGCTCCGATATTATGCAGTCCCATGAACTTTGCCACATCAAGAATGCTCATGCCGGTTCTTACAAAATGAAGGGGCTTGTCTCCGAGGAGTTCTTTAAGGGTTTTCATGTCAATCCTCCCGAAAATTTTTTCCAAAATATGCAATATATCAGGAAGTTGCAACAAATGACGCAAGATTTGCGGTCAGATGCCGTAACTCTTTGGAAATGTCATTTTGGCCCGATGTGATGTTACGTACAGAAAATGCGCTTCAAATTCATTCGTGTCTAAGCTTCTGCTGTTAAGAGCATTAGCCACGAATACACGAATGAACAGGATCCGTAGTGCATTCGGCTCATATCGGTACAAAAGAAGTAGTTATTCGTGCATTCGTGGCTAAAAGATCAAGCATGTGGAAAAGCATTTGCCACGAATACACGAATGAACAGGATCCGTAGTGCATTCGGCTCATATCGGTACA
>CAZTQR010000030.1:1644-2022 GCA_964615795.1 uncultured Ignavibacteriaceae bacterium | reverse complement strand
AAAAGCATTTGCCACGAATACACGAATGAACAGGATCCGTAGTGCATTCGGCTCAAATCGGTGCTATGGTAGAAGTTATTCGTGCATTTGTAGCTAAGATTCTGAGCTAAGGGCAATTGCCACGAATACACGAATGAATAGGATCTGCAGTGCATATTACTAAATTTGGTACTATAAGTGGAATTACTTGCTCATTCGTGACTTAATGGTCTTCCGGTAAAGATCTTCAAAGCCGGGGCAACAGTTTCTTGGTCCGGTGCTCTGAAAAATGCATTTGGCTCTGTCTGAGGGATTTCGGGCAGTTTTGCTAAGCGTCTGAAGTCTTTTGCTAAGCGTCTGAAGTCTTTTGCTAAGCGTCTGAAGTCTTTTGCTAAGCGT
>CAZTQR010000030.1:0-1544 GCA_964615795.1 uncultured Ignavibacteriaceae bacterium | reverse complement strand
CCGAAGTCATTTGCTGAACGTCGGGACTCATTTCCTGAACTTCCGGACACTTTAGCATAGCGCCCAAACTCTTTAGCAGAGCGTCCGAACTCTTTAGCAGTGCGTCCGGAGTCCTAAACAGAGCGTCCGGAGTCCTAAACAGAGCGTCCGGAGTCCTAAACAGAGCGTCCGAGGTCTTTAGCAGAGCGTTACCGACGTCTGCAATTCGTAACAGAACGAGTATCAGGCCGAAGCATCCTTACGACCGGCTTACTTGCCCGAATCACGCATACTTGATACTTCTGCGCAATCCATTGAACAGTCCAAAGCAATGTAGTGCCTGCCCACAGTTAGCAAATCTTGTATAATCTCTGCAGGCGGGCCTGTGAGTGTGCTGCACCCCCTTTTCAGGACCAATCTTGACTTGAGTTAAGTTGGGCTTGTTCTTGATCTTCATGATATTTGTCCTTTCCTTTTCCGGTCTTTCAATTTATGCGCTGTGCTGCAAACCTCTTTTTGCGTCTTGTAGCTCAGGGATTCGTACAAGTTTTGTTTGTAAACTGCGAGCCCTGATCTGAGTTGATGATCTCCGGGTGCCCGTGTTTATTTATTGCTTCTTCAACCGTCTGCATGCACCATTCCGATGTCATGCTTTTGCTCTTGCTCCGGTTCAGGCGCATCGGTGAGAACAACAAATGGGGGGAGGGGCGAATTGGAATGCAATGCCAGTTCAATTCAATTCTGCAAATTCATTCATTCCGCAAATAGGGAACTGGCTGGATTTTTGGATGAGTATATCCTCAGGGATATGTTTACAAGACAACAGGCGGTGGACTTGTATGGACATTACTGATCATACAGACAAGCAGAAGATCGAACAAAGTTCATTTTAGTGTTGATTTGAACGGATGGATAGTAAGAGAGGGCAGGCGGGAACGATATGTTCTCGCACGGTGCGTCGTGGTTGGGAAGGAGCACGGAAAACTCATTTCGTTAAGAGAAATTTTTCTCTAATTATCATCTGCATATAATATATTCCGGAGTTAACTTTTGGGATCGTGATTATGAAGTAATCTATGAAATTTTCTTTTTCTGAATCAATAAGGTCACGAAATATCATAATAACTTTTTGATTCTTTTTGAAAGTCGTATCCAATAAAGATGTTTGGAACGAAGAGTCCTGATTGTAAAGAATAATTTGAATTTGTTGATTAGCCGGGATATCTAATTCATATCCAATATTAAATTTCTTGTACTTTGAATCGTATAGTGACTTAAACTGAGCGACACTTGTGCCGGTTGAAATAATGCAAAAACAAGTTAATAACCCTAAGACCTTATACTTCATTCAGAAATAGATCATTGAGAAGTTTTGAAATTCGGGATACAGTTGATTAAGTTTGTCACCAGTTTGAATTCCGCAGTTCACAATATCCCTTGGAATGCTGCATAATGCAGTCTCGCGCAATTTTGCACCGTAAGACCCACCCCCGTCCCCCCCCCCCGCAGTAGAGGTTGTCTCAAATCCCATTGTTGTTGCTTCGATAAGTCTATTGAATTGGAAT